>NZ_JANQOY010000126.1 GCF_028285565.1 Acaryochloris sp. IP29b_bin.148 | reverse complement strand
GTTTTGGGGATGCCGACTAGCGGAAACATGGCTCAATATGCTGTTGAAAGGCTTAAGGTGGTTCTAGCACGGATCAACTATTAACCTTCCAAGTCGTGTTAGAAAACAATTTTGCAGGATCAGTTCATCTCGAATATCCTGAAACATCAAAGAATCTGCAGAAGTTTCGGTTAGCTGCTAGATACTGTCTTCAACCTGTTCTATTAATTAGCAACTTCTTTTAGAAAAGACTGCAATAGAGGCATCCACCTTGAGTTAGGCGAGTTGAGGATGTACGTTAACATAAATAGACCGCCAAATGCCGGATATGGAGCAAGCCAATATCCTTACTGAAATCCATCTCTGTCAACCCCCACGATCCTTGGGATATGTTCATCTAGAGGGTGTTCCCCAGCCTGGCTCCCCTGTGGAATTAGAGGGCCAGCAGTACACTATACTGGAACGCCGTCATCGCTATCGGCTCCAAGCTAATCACTATCAGCTCCATCACATCGCCTTGTACGTCCAACCCCTTATCTCTAGCGAGCTTAATCCAGCCGGGGGAGTGGGTGATGTTAACTGTCAATACAATGCTCAGTCCGCATTACTACGCTGTGCCATTAATCCAGATGGTCCCTGCCAGGACTGTATGTTCTTTGTGCCCAAACCGAGCGAACCCGCATCTTAATCTTCGGTTAGGGGGGCGATCGCTGATCATCCCGCTGAGTTCTTAACCTGTCCACCACAAAAAGGAAGTATATCCATGTCACCTTGGCCCGCCTTAGTCAGTCTCCTCGCCTTGTTGCTGTATTTTGTGGTTACGATCAATGTCGGTCGCGCCCGTGCAAAGTATGGAATTCCTGCTCCTCAGATGTCTGGGAATCCTGATTTTGAACGAGTGCTGAGAGTTCAGCAAAATATGCTGGAGCAATTAATTTTTTTCTTACCCGCCCTGTGGATCTTTTGCCTCTATCTCAACCCAATTTGGGGATCGGGTTTAGGACTGTTATGGGTGATAGGGCGTACCCTCTATGCTTGGGGCTATTATCAAGCGGCTGAGAAACGGGGACCTGGCTTTGCGATCGCATCTCTCAGTAGCTTAGGGTTGCTCCTTGCAGGGCTAGCGGGGGTTGTGAAAGCTTTAATCGCCTGATTGGTAATCCTTCTATACCATCCAAGTCGATAGCGGTTGGCAAAACACCTCCAGGTCCAAGAGGTGGATATGAGGAGCGTTCTGGGCCAGGTTGCGATCGCGCGCCGTATTGTATCCCCACGCTCCCAGAAACAAGCCCACCCCTGCCAGATCGGACTGTTGGTGAACCTGCTCTAGGGCGGCTAATCGATCCTCTACAAACCAGATCGGACCCGGCACCTCTGGCTTCAACAGCCGTAACGTCTCATATTTGGGACGGCGGCAATCCTTGCCATAAATGCGATTGCGGGACAACGCCACACCGGCATCCGTAAGCAATGTATAAATAAATCGACTTTCTTTGGTACTGATAATCATCAGTTCCAGATCCTGGCTGAGCCGTTGGAGCTGGGAAATCACGCCAGGATAAAACGTATGCAATGCCAACCAGCTTTGAAGATCCGTGGCAATCCAGTGATCGCGCACGCCATCGACCTGCTGACTTAAGCTTTTCCGATCCAGATCTTCCTCGGCAACAATGCGATCGCGAATCGCTGCCCAGTCTGCTAAGACCTGCGATTCCGAAAACCCCTTCAAAATCGCGCGTAGCAGCACCGGCATTTCCCAACCCGTCTCAATAACCGGACGCAGACGATAGAACTGCTCAGCTAATCCTGGTGGTGGCTCAGGGGTTGAGGTGGGCCACACCCGACCATAGGCTCGCCAGGTGGTGAGAAAGTATTCCTGTAAGCCATTGCAAAGAACACCATCAAAATCCAGGGCTAGGGTACGGGGTAGGGACAAGCTCATGACCGTAAATGAATCAAGCCGCCAGCATCGATATAGGGAAAGCGTTTGCTTTTCCTGTATGGATTGGCGATATCTCAAAAACTGGGGCGGAAGGATTCGAACCTCCGAATGCCTGGACCAAAACCAGGTGCCTTACCGCTTGGCGACGCCCCAACGTGAAGATACTTTTTTCAGGCTCGAATATCTTAGCAGTTTGCTTCCCCAGGCTGTCAACCTTTATCAACGACTTTCCTGAAAAAAAGTGCTAACGAATCGATCGTCCTTGCTAGGATGACCATAAATAAACGCTGATCTAACAATGACCCCTGATGTTCTCGCCGCTAAAACCCGAGTCTTTGATCGATGGGCTCCCAATTACGACTGGTTATTCACGACGGTGTTTTATCAAGCCGTTCATCAACGGTTACTGAGCTATGTGCACTTACCCAGCGATTCGCCCGCTGCTGTTTTAGATATGGGTTGTGGAACCGGAAAGCTTCTTAACCGCTTAGCGTCTCAATATCCTCAGTTACAGGGGACCGGACTGGATCTATCGCCAGAAATGCTGCGACAGGCTCGCTCTCATAACGGCCATCGCCCCCGTTTAATTTTTGTGCAAGGAGCCAGTGAGGCAATGCCCTTTGCTGATCATCAGTTTCGGGCTGCCTTTAGCACCATCAGTTTTTTGCATTATCCCGATCCCCAACAGGTTTTTAAGGAAATTGGTCGTATTCTCCAGCCCGAGGGTCAATTTTATTTGGTGGACTACACCCCCTTCTTTGGACTCGGTACCCGGCAAAATATGGCGGGTCTAGGGGGTCCCATGCATTTTTATAGTTCCCAACAGCGGGAGAATCTAGCGGCTCATGCTGGCCTAATCTGTAACGCGCACCATCCACTGTTAGGCCCTGTGCTACTCTCGGTATTTCAAAAGCCCGTTTAGACTGCGATCGCAGATCTTACGAATCAATTTTAGCGACTAGAGAACAGCCCGTTCGAATCACTCTTGTTCTGCGTCTTGCAGCCCTCTTAATGCTTCACCAAAGAAGGTCTGATCAGCTGAGGGAGAAGGCGAAAACAAGGGGCGATCCAGCACCAAGGGTTCGGTTCTGGGCTCTAATCCCAACAGGTCTCTCACGGGTCCATCTAACGCTTCAAAACTCATCTTGCCATTCTGATCCAAAACGGCTTGACCTACGGCATCCACCAACACAAACTGGGGCACAAACTGACCGTTATAGTAATACCGAGCATCTGTAGGGTCATAGCTGCGCCCAGTATCAATGGCATCGACCATCAATGGCATCAGGTTTAGCTGCCGTTTGTACTCCGCTTGCAGCTGCGTCAAGACCAAAGCGTTTTGTTTACACTCTTGGCTATCATCAGCATAAAACATAATCAGCGTGGGCATTTCTTTCCTCATCGCTGCTGCTAAATTGACTTTCGGTGGGATTAAGGCAGCATTACTGGCATAGAGAATGAAAATATTGCCATCGTATTCGTCGTCATTAATGCCTGCGATCGCACCTTGAGACGTCCCCAGCCCCAATAAGCACAATACTAGGATCAACAGACAAATACACCGTTGACCTATGCGTCGCCAGTTCGGACGAATGCCTATGCCAAAAAACATGATTTAAAATCCCTACCGCAGACAACGAAAACGGATAAACCTGTCAAAGCACCATAGCTTAAAACTGCACCCTAGAGTACAGCATTGCAGATCGATAGTATTACAGGCCAATCAGGCGCTGAATCTTAACTACCCAGACGTACCCGCATCATAGTATGCGAGCTATTTGGATTGCAGTAAGGCCAACACTGCTCAGCTTGAAACCATCTGCTGAATATTTTATTGATCTTTTTTAGAAGGGACGCGCTCATAACCCGGCTTCGTCTGAGTCATTTTGGCCCATAACCCCTTCACATCATTGAGGAGCGCCCCCGTT
>NZ_JANQOY010000081.1 GCF_028285565.1 Acaryochloris sp. IP29b_bin.148 | reverse complement strand
TGCTAGAGCGTCGGGAGCTGATTCATGGGTTGACGAACTTCTATTGGTGGCAGGAGGCAGTAAGTTAATTATGGGTGATTAAACGGATTTGATATAACTTTATCCATCACCTTTTTGTTGATCCGCATTTTACTCGTCGAGGGATTGGGACGGCTCTCTTGCACAAGAGGCTATCGGCAATAGGGCGGCCTGCTTCCCTTAAATGTATTCAGCGCAATATTGAAGCGATCGCATTTTATCAATCTCAAGGGTGGCAGATTATGTCCAGTGGAACCTCTACAGAGGGTAAATACTATTTAATGGTCTTCCTGGAGGATAGTTGATAGTCTGCGATGGTCTCCGACCGACCTTTGGCCATCGCAGTTCCCTTATCCTGGAGTGGCAACAAACCTAACCCCTCGTAAAGCTGGTATGCCTGCTCTCGATGCCAGAGATATTCCGGCTGCTGCGGATCGAGTCGTTGTCCCCAGTACTGATGAATAAGCGCTTGCTCGTAAGGCATGGCCAGTGTTTTTGCTCGCTGGAGAGCCTGACGCCAACACTGTTTCGCTTTGGCCCGTTTTCCTTGATGCCATCCCCAGACGCCCTGCCATAGCAGCAGACGCGGTTGAGCAATGGGAAAGGATTTGGCAAACTGTTGGAGCGCAGCACAAACTTGATCGACCCGATTATCGTCTGAGTGATGATCGGTTGCGATTTCAAGCTGTATGCAGCTCTCAGCCACGCCAGCATAGCCTTGATGGGTATGCACCGCAATCGGTTCCGTTTGATGAATCAGGTCAATGGCCATCTCAACCATCTGCTGAGCCTGGGGCAAGGCCCCCTGATGAAGGTACACGCGGCTAGCGACACCTGCCCATCGAATTCGATCTGAGATTAAACCGGTTTGCTCGGTGAGTAAGGCATGGAGCTGATCGACACAATGGGCGGCTTGCGACCAATTCTCGAGGCAAATCCAGGCTTCGGCTTGTCCCATCAGCCCCCAAGCATGGGATTGAATATCGTCATGTTGTTCTCCCAATTGCTGGGTTTCTTGCCAAAGAGAAATCGCAGCCTGAAACTGTCCCTGACAATGATCGACTAAGGCGACACCGGCTACCGCCTGAGCCAACATATGCCAATCTTGCAGTTGCCGACAGGCATCAATGGAGCGCTGCAGAGTATCACGAGAAGATTGCCATTCCCCAATGCTGCTGCGATAGGCTCCGGTCACCAAATAGGTCCACCCCATACAGGGTAAGGAGGTCTCGAGTTGCTGAACCGTGCGCTCGGCTAAGTGACCATAGCGTCGGGCCAGAAAATGGAGTTGATAGACGCCTGTGGCATAACACATATTGGCGTAGATGCGAGCCAACTCGGAGGAAGGCGGTATCGTCTCCACTCGGTTCAACCCGGCAAGGGTAACAAAGGTGCCCAAGGTCTTAGCCCCTGTGTAATAGCACACTTCTCCCAGACCAATTTGCGATCGCGTTAACTCAAGAATATGGGCTTGCTGGATCGGCGATTGGGCGATTGGGCGGTAGGGAGATAGACGATGCCAGATCTGCTTCAAGCCTTGGAGCACTAGCTTGAAGCCAATCATACGCTCATACTTAGGAATCGGTTGGCCAAGAAGCATGATGGCTTGTTGGAGTTGGGTTTGACTGTCAGTTAACTGGCCGAGGTGGTAATAGGCCTCTCCTAATTGTCGATACCAGCGCGCTCGCTGCAAACGTGGAACAGTAGATGGAGACGACGGCGACGATAATAATTGGGAGAAGAAAACCACAGCTTCTTGGTAAGCCCCCCCTTGCAGTGCCTGCTCTCCAGCTTGTTCGATAAAATAAGTGGCCTTTTCCGTGGCTTCCGCCTGCTGCCAATGGTAAGCGAGCAGCCCATACACGGAGGAGAGATCCGCAGCATAGATCTGTTCGTACCAAGTTGCGATCGCCTGGTGCAATTCCCGCCGCTGGGAAAACACCAGCAGATGATAGGCCACTTCTTGAGTCATGATATGACGAAACAGATATCCCCTTTGTGGCGGTGTTTCTTGAACAATCAGCTCTAGATGCTGGAGGCTACCCAGATATTCGGGTAATTTTTGCTTATCAGCGGCTAAGGGATAAATCGCCTCCAGTAAGTCAACGCTAAAATTACGTCCAATCACACTGGCCACTTTCAACATCAGTTGTTGGGGAGGCGAAAGCCGATCGATACGGCTAGTGATCAACCCTTGCAACGTACTGGGTAAATCCAGTACCTCTAAATTTGGGTCAGGGGCAACCAGTTGACATCGATTTTGCTGAATCTGGATGAAGCCATTATCCCGCAGGCTATAGGCCAACTCTTCACTAAATAAAGGATGTCCTTCGGCTTTGGTATACACAAAATCCGTGACGGCAGGAGGCAGTTGGGTCACCGCGAGTTGCTGACAGATAAACTGTTGGGTTTCTGAGCGGGTCAGTCCTTGCAGACGTAAATACTTGGTCTGTTCTGTTTCTAAGAGTTGGGTATAGTCCACTGACCAAGGTTCTGCCAGCGGTCGAGTCGCGATCACACAGAGGAGCGGCAGGGCTTGTTGATGCACTGACAGCGCCAAAGACCAAGACGCCGAGTCTAACCAGTGAGCATCTTCCAGCACCACAACTTGGGGCCTCTGATCAAGCGCAACTTGCAGAAGGGACAACAACAATTGGCGGGTATTATCGGCTCGGACTTGCCCCTGCATCTGCTGAGTAATGGCGGTATCTGGAGCGTCGAGGCCAAAGATAAGATTGAGGAGCGGTAGTAACGCAATCAGATTGTCCCGATCCTTGAGCAGACTGAGAAGCCGCTGACGGCGAGCCGCTGCATCGACCCGTGAATCTAGCTGCAGAAGCTGATTAAAAATAGGACGCCAAGCAAAATAAGGCGTAAATTTTTCAATTGCATCTCCAGCCCCCACTGCAAACGGAAGATCTTGGGTTTGACACCATTCCAGAAAATTGATCACCACCTGAGACTTACCCATCCCCGCTTCCCCCTCTAGGACAACGGTTCCCCCCTGATGATCCACTTGCAGCATCTGAGCGAGTTCGCGCAGATGCTGGCGTTCTCGTTTGCAGCCGACTAGCGATTTAGTCGGATTTAACTGGTGTTTGAGGGACCCTAAGGGTTGATAGACCGCGATGGGTTGTTCAATGCCTTTGAGCGTCAAAGGGGGTAAGGGAACAAACGCGAGCCGTCGCCGGGCCGAGTTATAGGTGGCAGGATCGCAGAGGATACCGTCTTCAGCCATCTGCATTAGCCGGGCCGCTAAGTTAACAATGTCGCCCATAACGGTATATTCTCGACGGCGGGTACTGCCGACAAGGCCGCAAAAGACATTTCCTGTCGTCATGCCAATGCCACAGCGCCAGCCTAGTCCTTTCAGCTTGGTCTGCATCTCGAGAGCCGCTCTAACCCCTCGTTCCGCATCATCTTCATGGGCAAAGGGGGGCATCCCCATGGCTGCAACCAGCGTTGCCCCCTTATCATCCACACTAATTTTATTGATGCTGCCTTCAAAGCGATACAAACTACTTTGCAAAGCCTGCATCATCTGCTGCGCTTTATTGAGGGGCGTATCGTCACGGAAGTCTGGCAGGTTGATAAATAATAAGGTCAGCAGCCGATATTCCGCGAGCCATTCCCGTTGCCCTGCCTCCAGTCGGTCCAGAATAGCCCCTGGAATATAGGCTTTGAGTCCCTCCGCTAGGCGTTCGGGTAATACCTTAGGGGGTAAAGTCGGGGGTAAGCGCACATTGGCCGACGCAGTCAGTTGCCAACAGCCCTCTTGGGCCTGAGTGCCAATGCACTGATCTTGCAATAAGGCCCATACCTCGGGGGACAGAAGCACTTGTCCCGGCTGAGCTAGGCTTTGGGCCAGTCGAATCTGTTCCAAAGGAGATCCCGTGATTGCATGCTCCCAGCGTTTGTAGACCCCGCCAATATGTGCGATCGCAACATCCCCTGCGCCAATCCCGATGCGCAGCGTCAGAGCGATCGCACTGGTGGCGGTATAGGTATGAGAAAACCCCTGAATAGCCAAAGCACAATGACAAGCCTGCAGGGTTTGTTGGTTAAGATCTGGCATGGCATCCTGCACAGGCCAAGCCACCAGTAAGGCATCCCCAGCGAACTTGAGGACATCGCCACCATGATGCAAAATTAAATCCACAATCTGGCCCAGATAGGCATTCAAAATGGTGGTTAGCGCTTCCAAACCATCGGGACCCGACTTGACTAGGGTTTCGGTCAGGCGGGTGAAGCCAGAAATATCAATAAAAACGATGGCGGCAGGGAAGTGGTCAATCCGAGGTTTGGCGATGGGAGTCGGATCCTGGAGCAACCGCCGGATGACAATATCTGGGACATAACTCGCCAGGATGTCGGTCTGTTCGGCCACTATCGTTGTCCTTTGTTTGGAGTGGGGTCAGTGAACTGGTTCTATCTTTACCCATGATTAGGGCATTCGTCAGCGTTTAGAGCCTACTGGTGGACTTCAAACCGTATGGAGTCTTGGGCAACAGCCTGGATTCAATCGTCGAATTGCTGATCTTAGTCCTTCGCAAAGACGTTAGGATAAAAAAGTTCTGTCTGACATCCAAGGGTTACCCCTGTGCTGAAGACTCTCAAAACCGATTTCCAGATTATTTTTGATCGGGATCCTGCGGCTCGTAATTGGCTAGAAGTTTTGGTGTGCTATCCAGGTCTACAGGCTATTCTGCTGCATCGGTTTGCCCATTGGTTATTGGTCACCGGACTCCCTTTTATCCCCCGCTTAATTTCTCACTTCTCGCGCTTTCTGACTGGTATTGAAATCCACCCTGGAGCAGCGCTAGGACAGGGTGTCTTTATTGATCATGGTATGGGGATTGTAATTGGGGAAACGGCCATTGTGGGTGATTTTAGCTTGATTTATCAAGGGGTAACCTTGGGTGGAACAGGCAAAGAAACCGGAAAACGCCATCCCACCGTGGGAGAGAATGTCGTGATTGGAGCGGGTGCCAAGGTGCTTGGCAATATTCAACTTGGCAATAATGTGCGGGTTGGGGCTGGTTCAGTGGTCTTACGAGATGTTCCTTCCGACTGCACGATTGTGGGGGTACCGGGACGAATTGTGTATCGAGGTGGCGCCAAAGTGGATCCGTTGGATCATGCTCGCCTACCGGATTCAGAGGCCCAAGCCATTCGCTACCTGATGGATCGAATTGAAAGTCTAGAGCAGGAAGTCCAAGCCTTAAGGCGGTCTTCCTCCGCAGGTGATCAAGCTGTAGCGGATGCTTCTGACTGTTGTCACTTGCGAGATAAGGCCATTGAACAATTTTTAGACGGGACGACCCTCTCTAAAAAGGCCTAAACCTCTTTCCTTATGATGTGGATTATCTAGCGGCGGATAAAGCTTAGCAGACTGCTGAGGTTGGATGATTTTGATGTCAGGAAAGATTTGACATCCTCCTCGTCTGACCGAGGATTCTTAGTCTAGAGAGCCAGACATAGTTGTATCCCTTCCTGATGAGTAGACAGCTTATCGCAGACAGCTAAGGTCTTACACCAAATGCAATCCCCAAAGTGTTGAAGGAACAGATCGACCATCAAATGCAAAGCGAATACTTGGGTTGTGCCACAAAATAGGTTTTGGCTGCGATCCGATGCTCACTTGAGAAGCTCTGTGTCTACGAGACGTTCATCAATTGGGAGGCTATCATGGCCTTATCAATCTGGCGAGCAGAAGATGACGCTGCAATGTGCCGCTGGATGATTATCGTGATGTAAAGAGGGTTATGAAGCAATATCGAGGTGCCTTGTGGGGGTTACTACTGCTTAATCTCAACGTGCTGAGTCTGCCAGTGCTCCTGGCCTCAACCTCCAGCCATGCCCAGACCGTTTCAAGAAACTGCGATGGCCAAAGGCCGGTCGGAGGCCATCGCACCACGGCCGCACCCGCAGGTCTATCGTCCTTCCCAGGGACAAATCCGCCTGAGCCGCAGCCAGCCACCGTCAGAATTGGTCACAATGTCAGCATTGGCTATGGGGTGCGGGTAGAAGGTCAGGTCGTTACCAAAAAACCGGGCCTGCCGCTCCAAGGCCCAGGTAGTCCCGTTGTTCCTGTTCCTGAAGGCGTATCCACGGGGTCTATCGCCGCCTTGTATCCCGATGGCTGCAAAACCCAGCCCATTGCCCTACCCCAGACCGACCGACCGCAAAGGCCATCTCCTGTTGCCCTAGCCACCGGGAATATTGCCCAACGTGCCAAGCAGGTCACCGTTCGATTGGGGAATGGCATCACCGAGGGATCGGGGGTGATTATCGAGCGCCAGGGCAACACCTATACGCTTTTAACCGCTGCCCACGTGGTGGCTGCCACCGATAGCCCCTATCAGATTACCACCGACGATCAGCAACAGCATACGGCATTGCAGGTGCGCCCCTTAAAGGATATTGATCTAGCCGTCGTCACCTTCCAGAGCAGTCGCACCTATAGCGTCTGTTCTTTCGCCAACGGGCAAACCGCAAGCGAGGGGCTGCCCGTTTTCGTGGCGGGATTTCCGATGACGACAGCGGCCATCACTGAACCCGTCTATAACTTTACCGATGGCAAAATTACGGCCCGCAGCAGCCGCAGCTTTGCCGATGGCTATGCCATGGTCTATACCAACCGCACCCTCCCAGGCATGAGTGGCGGCGGCGTTTTTAATCGCAATGGCGAACTGGTTGGCATTCACGGGCGAGGGGATGTCGATAGTGCCCTAGAAGCTTCAACCATTAATACTGATATTCGGATTAAAACAGGGTTTAATCTCGGGATTCCGATCGAATCGTTCCTGAAGCAAGCCCAGTCGCTGGGGATGACCTTTAAAGCGCATCTACCTGCCAATGCCCCGCCTCCCTCTCCCGTGGATGACGCCCTGATTAATGCTGCGATTAAGGCCCAGTCCGGTGATTATGCTGGCGCTCGGGCCGTCTTGTCTCAGGCTATATCAACGTCACCCCGTGCAGCTCGCCTTTATTTAGCAAGGGCGAATTATGCGATCGCAAGTGGTCAATCCCAAGCCGCCCTGCAAGATTTAGACCGAGTAATCGAATTCGATCCGCAAGCCGAGCAAGCCTACTGGCTCCGGGGAGCCTATCGGAATGCCAGTCGGGATGCAGCGGGGGCAATTTCAGATTTTAGTCGGGTGATTGAACTGAACCCCAACCGGTTGCAGGCGTATCTATGGCGGGCCACCCTTTATATGGCCCAGACCGATTATCAATCGGCGATTCAAGACTATTCCGCCATCATCCGGCTGGATCCGAAAAATGTATTGGCCTTCAGTCAGCGGGGCAGTACCCGCTTTATTCAAGGGGATCAGCAGGGCGCGCTCAAGGATTATGACCAGCTAATCAAGCTCAATCCAAAGAATGTCGAAGCCTATGATCGTCGCGCCCATGTGCGCCGTTACAGTGGTAACCCTCAGGGCGCCCTCCAGGACTATCGGATGATCACGAAGATCAATCCTCGCAATTCCCGCGCCTATGAGCAGATTGCGTCCCTGAGTGAAGACCAGAATGATATTGAGGGGGCGATTGCGGCCTATGGTCAGCTGCAATCCCTTAAACCGAATGATACGTCGGTTTATCTCAGTCGAGGACAACTGTATGAGAAACAAGAACGCTATGTTGAGGCGATTGCGGACTATACCAAGTTAATTAAGTTACAGCCCTTTCAAGCGGCTTGGTTTATCACGCGCGGCAGTGCTAGAGAAAAGGCAGGGCAGATTGCTGGGGCAAAGGCTGATTATCGTCAGGTAGCGAAGCTTTACCAACAGCAGGGGGATCCGTCTAGTGCTAAGGACTGGCTAGAGCGGGCGAATAAGTTGTAGTCAGGTATGTGGCGTTATGAGTGATATTTTCGATTTTTAACATATGACCTTTTCGATTTTATTCTCTTATTTTCGAAGGTAAACACATCGCAGCCGTCTACTTCAATTTTGGTCCCATCTTTTGTAGTACCGACAATTGTCCATTCTGAGCAGCCATAATTATCTTGTGAGAAATGGATTGCGTTTTCGAATCTTACATTTGGAATGTCTGTCCATACTTCTATAAATCGTGCTCTTACAGCACCATGACCTTCATATCTGGTACCAAATCTCTCAGGTCCACCTCCCGGTTCAAAAATACAATCTTCGGTCATGAACTTCATGATTTTATCGATATCGTGTTCGTTCCAGGCATCACTGTACTCTTGTAGTTCTGTCGTATTCATGGCTCTTTAGAAGTACTCATAATGTCCACAATCACCGGGCCACAAAGGGTAATTAAAACCAGGTGAAGTCTCGTCAATTAGGACTTCTAGCTTACCAAACACCAACTTCGCTATCGCCCCCTCCACCTGCTCATCAGTGGCCTTTAAGTATCCCGACAATGGGGCCAACGTTCTGTGCCCAGAATTCACATGCTTCGTCGGCACTCCAGCATTGTGCATCTGCATCAGGGTCATGCGTCTGAAGCTGTGGGTGCTGAAGCTACTCAACCCCACTCGCTTAAACGCATTCCTCAAATCGTCGAGGTGTTGACTACTAGAGGCTTAGAATGTATCACTCTGTTTCTAGGGGGCGATTGGGAACAGCGTGCACATCTCGACAGAAACCTACGGTTATGAGTAGCCAAGAAACTTAGAAGGGAACACACCCCCCATATACCGAACGAGAAATCAGGGATTTCAAGCGTTTTGTCAAGGGGGGAGTGAATGGTTACGAGGTGAAAGTGGTAAACGGATCATGTGGAGGATAAGGATTAGTGGGTGCAGCAAGCCATTCAGCAGGATCACGTTTCTTCATACCACCTGAAATTATTTCAGCCTTCTCATCATGTAAATCTGTAAGCAGTGTCTTGAGATCAATTGATTGATTTGATAGCATATGTTTCTCCTTGTGAACAAACTTAGAAAATGACCAACTAAGTATTCCATTTATTTGGTTAAATAAAAACCAAGTAAATAAATAGTTGATACCTAAATTTCTGTATTCATCAATATAGTTGATATCCTAAAAAATGTAATTACAGAAAAACTCTGTAATTTTAAATCGACAAAGTCATCTATCCTCTGAAAAAGCTTGAAAAGTTCAGAAAACTTCGGGAGCATTACCGGGCAAAAAGGACTCCTACAATACTTAAATCTGATTTGAACTCCCTATTACTCATTTCTCTCGAAATCAGAGTGTCACAAAATTTGATCCTATATCGTTGCTGAAAACTTCCTAATTATTCAGGCTTAAGCTCAGATTTTTTCCTGCAAACACTCAATCTCTTATTAAGTGATTTAACAGATTCTCCTCAGTTTAAATATGGGAGAAATGTGATTACCCTGCTTTAATTCTCTGGTTTTTGGGAACTGGTATTTCCCTTTGAATGAATGGCTTAGATCAAAGGTGGGTAACACTGTCAGGAGCTGCTTAGACTACCATTAGTTCTCAGCTCAGACCCTATGTTTACAACACAACCGTCGGGAGCAGATTCGCCTTAAGAAGTGGGACGTTGGTCTTTGTGTTGTTGCCTTCTGTGGGCAAACCACGCTTGAAGTTGCTGACGACAAATCGCTTCATAAATACCGGAAATGACGGTGAGTTTATGAAACGAACAGGGGCTATCCGGCAGATTAAGCACTGTTCGCACTGCTCCCGTTTTGGGATCGCTGGCACCATACACCAACAGGCCAACCCGCGCTTGGATAATGGCACCCGCACACATGGGGCACGGTTCTAACGTCACGTAAAGGCTGCATTCATGCAGTCGCCAAGATTGAATCACTTGGCTGGCAGCCCGCAAAGCCAAAATTTCGGCATGGGCCGTGGGATCGCGATCGCGTTCTCGCCGATTCTCTCCTTCGGCAATACAATCTCCCTCCGGACCCACGATCACAGCCCCCACAGGCACCTCTCCGGCAGCACCGGCTTGAGCAGCTAAAGCAATCGCTTTTTCCATCCATTGCTCATGTAAAGGGTAGCTTGGCGGGTCCACTCTTGATTTAATAAAAACTATCGTTACATGCTAGTCAATCATTATGCCCTTAATTAAAGTGCAATCCTCCGTCGAGTCTCCTGATCAAGCTGTGGTCGAGACCTTACTGAAGCAACTTTCTGCCCAGCTTGCCCAGCATTTAGGCAAACCCGAATCCTATGTGATGACGGCCTTTGAGTCAGAAACGCCAATGACCTTTGCTGGCACCACAGAGCCCGTGTGTTATGTGGAGATCAAAAGCGTGGGGACCATGAGCAGCCCTCAAACCAAAGCCATGAGCCAAGACTTCTGCCAGCAGCTCGAAGCCTCCTTAGGTGTGCCTAAGCAGCGGATTTATATTGAATTTGCCGATGCCAAAGGGATGATGTGGGGTTGGAATGGGTCAACCTTTGGGTAAATGGCGTTTCCCAGCGCCTTAGTTAAACAGACTGAATAATCTGCTTAGTGGTCAGTAAGGTGTCTAAGCTAATGACACCCGGGGCAAAGCTGTTGGTCGAACTCATGCCGATGGCAGGAGAGCCCCCCGGACCACTAGAGGGTCGGAGAAATTGAGGACTGGTGTTAATAAAGACATGGGCACTGTGCACCCCTTGAATAAACTGCTGACTGTCTTGATAAGAATCGGTGACTAAACAGTCGGCATGGTGGCTACTATGGCGGTTAATCCAGTTGAGGGCATCAGCTAAATCATCCACCACCCGGAAAGCCACTATCTTTTGCAAATAGGGCTTTTGCCATTCTTCTTTAGTGGCCAAAATCAGCTCTGGGTACTCAGCGGCAAGGGCCGCATCTCCGCGTAGCTCAAAGCCTTTCTCTTTGAGGCTACTCCACAATAACGTTAACCGAGATTGCTTAATATTGGGAGTCAACAACACTTTCTCAATCGCATTGACCGCATCCGGAAATCCCTGGTGACTCGTGACAATCATGGACCGGGCAGTATCCACACCACCAGAGTCCGACCAAAAGAGGTAACCGTTTCCCATGGCCGACTGTAGGGTCGGCAGCGGAGAGTGTTGAACGACCTGCTGCACTAAACTGGGACGACCATAGGGAATCACCAAGTCAATAGGCAAATCTCCCGCCACGAGATCAGTGATCGAGAGATTGCGATCGCAAGGCAGAGACTGAGTACCAAAAAGGGGTAGATCCACTTGCGTTAACGCCTCATGGAGTAACTCGATCACCACTTGGTTCGAGTGCTGAGTCTCTACCCCTCCTTTCAATAACAGTGCATTCCCCGTTTTCCAACACATGCCTGCCAAGAGCAAAGCTAGATCAGGGAACGCTTCATAAATAAACGCCACAACCCCCCGCGGATGAGACTTCGCATAGCCTGAGGCAACCATGCAGTCGGATAGAGCGCCGGTTGCCAGCGGATCCGCGGTCGCTGCCAACTGGTTGAGCATCAGGCCGAGGGTTTGCAGGCGTTCTGGCGTTAGCTTGAGCCAGTTGAGAACCAAGGTCGGAATCGCTAAATTGCGGCTGACTTCCAAGTCTATGGTGTTGGCTTCCAACAAGTCATCTTTGCGATCTTGCAAGATTTGAGCCAAACAGCGCAGCAATTGATTGCGATCTGGGTGAGACAGTTGAGCGAGTTTCTGCGAGGCAATGTGTGCCTGATGCACCGTTGTGTTCAGGTCAAACCTTTGAGCAGCATCCATAGGCAAAACATATCACTAACGTCTGTTAAAAGATGACCAGAGAATGAAAGCCATCATCAACACAAGGAAGATCCGCAGCTCCATACTCCAAAGAAAGGGTAAGACAGTTGGGAAAAAGAGGACAATAACGATGCCCAAACCCACCAGTAGGCGAAAGTAACGCCAAAGGAAAATATGCCGTCTATGTCGGGACCGGTGCCAACATTGGCCTGTCCAATACCATGTTTGGGTGGAATGGTCGGATGTGCACTGTTCAATCGTATACCCATCAGGCTTGATCACGAAAATATGATGACATTGATTACATCCCAATGCATCCGTAAGCAAGATAGGACTAAGATGCCCTTGCTCTTTACAAGGACAGGGATATGTACGCTGTATATCTATCTTGTTAACTTTCGTGGAAGGCACAAGCTAACCGTTCCATTCACATTGCTTGCCCTCAACATCGAAACATCCACGATATTAAACCATGGTTTGAGCCTGAAGAGATGGGGCATACCAATAGCATAGTCTTAAACTTGATGCCATTGGCTGACATCAGCGTTGAACAACATGACAGTTCCCCCTTCTAGCTGAGGTCTTGAAGAACAGATTCTATACCGAGAAAGCGGGTAACGCGATTCGAACGCGCGACATTCACCTTGGCAAGGTGACGCTCTACCACTGAGCTATACCCGCAAATAATTTACTTGCTTTCCTAGACTACTCAAAAGTCAGCTTTTCTGTCAATGACCTAGGACGGATTCGACTCAGATCGCAGCGCTGAGGAGGTCGGCAACTCCACCGAGCCAGGCGGCAAAACAGCCGTTCCTCCAGAGTTCGGGTTGTTAGCTACTGCAAGCTGGGGTCGAAGTTGATGCATCAGGCTGGCCATTTCCAAGGCGTTCATGGCAAAGTCCCAGCCCTTATTACTTTTAATCCCTGCTCGTTCTAAGGCTTGTTGCATGCTGTCCACGGTTAGAATCCCGAAGATCACAGGGACACCGGTTTGCATACTGGTGGCTGCAATTCCTTTGGACACCTCACCGGCCACATAGTCAAAATGTGGCGTCTGGCCCCGAATAACAGCCCCGAGACAAATAATAGCGTCGTAACATTGAGCGGTGGCCAGTTGCCGAGCCACCAACGGAATTTCAAAACCGCCAGGAACCCAGATATAGTCAACCTGAGAGCCACTGGTGCTAGTATCAATACCATGGCGCTGCAAACAGTCTTGGCAGCCCGCCAACAGCTTGCTCGTCACGAGATCGTTAAAACGACCAATGATGATGGCAAAGCGAAAGGTTGCCGAATGCGTAAATTTGCCTTCAAAGACAGCCATTCTATGTTTGCCCTTAACCTTTATACGTTGGAATCATCATCGAAGAGATGTAGAAAAAACAACAAACGCCTCTAGCCTAATTTGTAAAGCTAGAGGCTAGAGGCGACAAGAGATTGTTGTTCCTAGACCACCAGTGGGGAAAGGATACCTGCCACTAGTACAATGGCAATCCAGGCAAAAGCTCCTCCCCAAAGAAGTTTGTTTGCGTCACCAGAGCCATCATCTGTGGAAAACACCACAGGTACGCCAATCACCAAGGCAAATGATAAGGCAACAAAAGCAGCAATTAAAAGCTGAAACAATACTGACATGGTTCTCTCCCAATCCAGTCCTGAAAGAAATTTAATTAAAGGCAAATTAAATAGGCATTTGAGAGTGCCTACGCCAAACAATCATACCTTAAAAGGGGAGGTTTTCTTGCCAGGTAAAGATCGGTCCGCCAGCTGTGGGAGATGAATCGGCTCAATGGATATTGTCTTATGCCATCAAACGGCAGACTTTGATACCTTAGGGGCTGCTGTGGGGGTGACCTGTTTACACCCAGGGACCCGCATGGTTCTCTGTGGTGGGGCTCATCCCACTGTCCGCGATTTTTTAGCGCTTTATCGCGATCAGTTTCCCCTGATTGAGCGCCGCTCGATTAATAAGACCCAACTTCGCTCGGTGACGGTGGTGGATGCTCAGCAACAAGATCGCTTTGGACCAGCTGCGCCTTGGTTAACACTCCCCCAAGTCAAGCTCAAACTATACGATCATCATTTGCAGACGAACCGGGATATTGAGGCAGATGAGCAGGTGGTTGAAGCGGTCGGGGCAACGACAACGCTGATTGCGGAAGAACTGCAAAGTCAACATATTCAGCTATCCGCAGCCGTGGCGACGGTGATGGCCTTAGGCATTCATGTGGATACGGGGTCGTTGACGTATCAAAGTACAACGGTAAGGGATGCGGCAGCCCTCACCTGGCTGATGGCCCAGGGCGCGAATCAGCGAGCGATCGCAACTTATACCGAACCCGTCTTCTCCGCCGATCTGCCAGCGCTCTTGGGGCAGGCATTGGATCACCTCCAAACGCAATCGATCCATGGACACACGCTGGCCTGGGTGATTCTATCAACCGCAGGATATATCCCTGGCCTCTCTAGCTTGACCTCCCAACTGATGCACCTTAGCGAGAGCGATTGCTTGCTGCTCGCCAATATTTATGGAGAGGCGTCTCGCCAACGGCTCAGTATTATTGGTCGTTCCCGGATCGACGGGGTTGATCTCAATACCCTCCTGCAGCCACTAGGCGGCGGAGGCCATGCTCGGGCAGCGGCAGCGACCTTGAGAACGGAGAACCCCGAAGGGGTGGTGGCAGAACGGGTGGATGCCCTAACTCAGCAGATTCCACTGCCGCCCAAGGCGGCTGATTTGATGTCTTCTCCCGTCCGGACCATTCGACCGACGACCACGATTGATCAGGCTCGCCGGATTTTGTTGCGCTATGGTCACTCCGGCTTGTCGGTGGTCAATGACCAGGATCAGTTAGAGGGGATTTTATCTCGGCGTGATTTGGATATTGCCCTTCACCACGGTTTTGGCCACGCGCCCGTCAAAGGTTATATGACCGCCCCCGTGCGCACCATTCAGCCTGAAACATTGCTGCCCGACATCGAGATGATGATGGTCACCTACGATATTGGTCGGTTGCCCGTTGTCGATCAGGGCCAATTGGTGGGGATTGTCACCCGTACAGATATCCTGCGTCAGCTGCACCAGCTTAAACAGGTCGGATCCCCAACCCATCGCCGGGTGGTGCGGACGTCCATTCAGGATCAGTTGAGATCGCAGCTCTCTCCCCTGCTCCACACACTGCTAACAACGGCAGCAGCGGCAGCGGCCGATCAAGGCTGGCAACTGTATCTCGTCGGCGGAGCAGTTCGCGATCTGTTATTAGCGGGATCGGACCAGCCATATAGGGTTCGAGAGTTCGATTTAGTCGTCGATGGCGTAGCCACCACCGCCGCAGGGGTCGCTCTCGCCCAAACCTTGCAGCAAGCCTATCCCGAAACCCAATTGCAGGTTTATGGCCAGTTTCAAACCGCAGCCCTGATTTGGCCAGCTGGCTCGGAATTGGCAGGATTTTCGGTCGATATTGCAACGGCGCGAAGTGAATTTTATCCTTATCCAGCCGCTAATCCAGAAGTAGAAGCCAGCTCGATTCGCCAAGATTTGTATCGACGAGATTTTACGATTAATGCCTTGGCGGTAAGACTGACGCACCAAGGGCATCAGCAACAGCCTGAATTACTCGATTTCTTCGGCGGGAGTGTGGATCTGAGCGATCGGCAAATTCGGGTCTTGCATCCCAATAGCTTTATAGAAGATCCGACGCGAATTTTTCGGGCAGTCCGATTTGCCACCCGGTTGGGCTTTGCGATTGGTGAGCAGACTGAGGCTTATATTCGCCATGCGATCGCTAGTGGTATCTATGCTCAAGTCCAGGCCGAAGAGGGTAAAGCGCCAGCCTTACAATCTCGCTTACAGAATGAACTGAAGTATATCTTTAAGACACCACAGTGGGTGAGAGCCTTGAGCTTACTGGCAAATTTGGACGCATTACAGTGTATTCATCCGCAGTTACAGATTGACCGACACGGGTGGCGACGAATGTATCTAGCCAACCGTTGGCAGACATTATTCGATCCCCAGCAGCAACATATGCAACCGTGGCTACTGATTCTGGAGACACTCATTGCGGTTTTGCCAACGATGGAACGGTCACAGGTGGCGACCAACCTTCATCTACCCGAACTCAGTCAGCAGAGATTGCACAAGTTAGATCCCCTTTTGAGCCAATTGAGCGATCTTGCCGCCAACGCCGCCCCGAGCCAAATTGCAGCGCTGTTAACGTCCTACGATATCGCTCAGCTTATTTTGGTGGCCGCCTACAGCACCCTCCGAGTGCGGCAGTGGCTGTGGCACTATCTTCAGGATTGGTCTACTCGCAAACCCTTACTGACAGGCAAGGATTTAATCCAGTTAGGCTATCAGCCCGGCCGTCAATTTAAATCCATGCTCGCAGCGATTTGGGCGGCAACGTTAGATGGTGAGCTACAGCACGCCGACCAAGCTCGGCATTGGGTGCAACAACAGTTTCCCCTGTCTCGCTCCTAATCGACCTTGATTGCAGCGCGTTAAGCTAGCCGCCAAGATCAGCAAGCCTTCGAGACTCCATCTGCACACCCATGCGTTAAAGCGAATTTAAAAACGTAATCAGGTCTGTTCGATCGGCTGCCGGCATCTGGGCAACCGCCTCCTTCGACTGCTGTGCTTCACCCTCGTGCCAGAGAATGGCCTCCATCAAATTGCGAGCCCGGCCATCATGAAGATAAAACGTATGCTTATTGACGGTATCGACTAAACCAATCCCCCATAGAGGAGGGGTGCGCCATTCTTGCCCTTCAGCTTCGAAGTCAGGACGATGATCGACTAACCCGGGTCCCATATCGTGGAGCAGCAAGTCCGTATAGGGGTGAATCACTTGGTTGTTAAATTCTGGATGTTCCGAGGCCTTTCCCGTCACCATCCTGGGCGTATGACAACTTGCACATTGGGCTTGGTAAAACAGTTGTTCACCGTGTTGCTCCGAGGCACCTTCGATATTTCGTCTGGCCGGAACTGCGAGCAGGCGCATGTAGATGGTAATTTTCTCTAGGAATTCGTCACTGACTTCAGGTTGCTCGCCAAATTGGGTTTCCTTAAGACAGTCGGCTTGGCCCTGATTACAGCTTGGGTCAGGGAACAAAGATGTGGTGAGACCGATATCACCATTAAAGGCCCCAGCAATTTGCTGTTTAAGATTGGGTTGATTGGCTTTCCAGCCCAGGCGTCCCAACTGCTTGGTTTGTTGGGCAATATCCCAAACATAATTGGGTCGACCTGAGATGCCGTCACCGTCTTGGTCTTCAGGATCAGCTCGTTGAAGAATATCCGCTTGGGGAACGTTCTCTAGCAACCCCCAACCAAAAACGGCTGGAGCCACCCGCGGTGAAAACAACACCTCATCCCCAAAGGGGCCGTAGGCCAAGTCTTGGAAAGCATAGCTCGGGCTTCTGACACTAAAGGACTGGCCATCCGCAAAGGTTCCAGGCTCTTCTGTCCAAGTAATTTGAGTGTGGCCTTCCGGGGCAACGCCTAAAATCCCCTGTTCTTGCAGCTGTCCTCCGTAGAGCGGATGTGGTTGTGGGCCACCTTCCTCGGTTTGACCAGGGATACTCAAGCGGATTAATTTGGACAACATTCGGTCTTCATGGGGCAGCGGCGGTCGCCCTCTGCCATCGCGAATATGGCAGCCTGCACAAGAATTCCGATTAAACAGGGGGCCTAGGCCATCTAGCGTTGCCACTGAACTAGGGGCCTGTACCCACTGAGTGTTGAATAAATGATCGCCAAAGACGAAGATGCGTCTGCGCTGACGATCTAGATTTTTAATGGGTTGGGCAAAGGCTGTTTTAGTGGCTTTACGAACCGTTGCAGCTGCCCCTCCTGAGAGTTCTGTACGATTTTTAGGGGAGAAAGCATCCTGAGAGAGGCCGCCTCCCTGAACAACCAGCACCATGAGGGCGGTAAAGACCGCCCAGAGAATTAGAAATAGGCGTTTAAGCTTCATTCAGCCAAGATTTCTACAGGAGTACCCAGTGCTGTTCCCAGTTCTTTAAAGGCTTCCCCCTGATCCTCTAAAGCGGTGACAACGGCTTCAGCTTCAGACCGCTGAGGACTTCCTGTGGCTGAGGCTAAAACCTGATCAAAGGGCTGATCGATTTGAGCAACCGATTCTTGGGTCGTGTTGAGGGCCGCGGTTATTTTTTGGTTCAGCTCCGGGTTCATTTGAGCGAGCAGCTCGTCAAATCCTTTGCCTTGGTAATCCGCATAGTCCCCAAAATAAACGTTGCTAATCCCCTTGGCATTGTAGATAAAGTCTTGGTGAGTGGTGTCGCTAAAGCAGGAGTGCTCATCTTCTTGGTTGCCACTATCCAAGGCAACGGTCATCCGTTCGGAGGCCATTTCGAAGGAGCTGAGCGTGGCCAGCGCCGTAAAAATTTTACCGACAGTTGCTTTGGGATCGCCTTGTAAAAACTGAGCACGATAATTCTCAGTATTGGGTTTCCATTCTGATTCTAGAAAGGTCAAGTCATCCACGAGTTGTTGGGTGACAAGCGTCAAATATTGACGGCGGCGATCGTTATTCTTCTGCTGGGGAATAAAGTCTTCAAAGCTCCGTTGTCCTGGACCTTCAGCATTAAAATCTTGTCCCCAGAGTAAAAATTCGATGGCATGCCAGCCTGTGGTTACATCCGCTTCATCCGTGACTTGATCGCTTTCCATAATGGCAGCAATGGAAATCTCGAACTGAGGATTGTTAATCAAACCGCTGTCGGGCTTGTCTTTGACGTAGTCAATAAAGGCTTCATTCATGGGCCAGGCATTAATGCGGCCTTCGGGGCCTTCTTCACCAGTGTCGGCATCAACAAAGTCAATGGGACCTTCATAGAAGCGAAAGGCCTCGGTTTGGAGATAACTCTTTCTAGCTTCTACCCAAGCCTCTTGAGCGGCTTGATGGGTGGTGGCATTGGGGTCGTCAAGAAAGGCTGCGATCGCAGCTTGCATTGTGGTGGCCTGAGTCCGAGAATCTTGATAATTTCGATAAACCAGCTCTGCGTAGTTTTCCACATAAGGTTTGAGGTCAACCTCTTTGGCTGCAATCATTTGTTGACTGGAATGGGTTGTGGAGTGGTTAGCATTAGCAATGCCAATCGTCGTCAACGCGACGGAACAGCAGAGAAAACAACTCAGAGTTTGGGAAAATTTTGGAGAAATCATCATGGGTTCTATCGTTTATAGAAAAGTAAGATATTGTTAGTAATCCTTATCGAAAACATCCCATATGCTTTCAATAACTGAAGATATCAAGGTGCAAATAATTTAGAATAGCTTTATAGCATCCCATTAGAAGACCTTCGATGTAATCCCCACAAAGCCTGGTATAACATGAAGCTGAAGCTCTCGATTACCAATCGACAACATATCATTTATTGAAATATAAAATCAATAAGGTGCAATAAGAGGCAATAAGAGGCAATAAAAAATTTTCGCAGTAGTGGAAAGGGGTGGTGTTTTGGTTGCGGTTGGTGAGCTGCGATGGTCTCTGATCGGCCTTTGGCCATCGCAATCCACTGCTCAACCCCTGATCACTGCAAAACCTCTTGTAGTTGGGTACAGGCGGCCTCAATCTTGCTAATACTGCCGGGATTGACCAAGCCGTAATAATCAAAGGCGTGAACTCGCTTATTTTGCGTCGCCTTCAGCTTGCTCCAAAACGGTTCAGCCTCAAAGGCCGCCACGGGATCTTGCTCTGGGTCCACCACCAAGACAATATCGGGGTTTGCCTCCAGTACCTTTTCCGCTGAGAGAGTGACATAGCCTTCTACCGGGCTTTGGCCTTGCAAATCCGCTGCTAGATTTTTGGCCTTAAATTGCTGAAGGAGATCTCCAGCCCAGCTATTTTTATTGGGGGCCAAGATGGGTTGCCGACTAACCAGAACTAGCGTCGAGGCGGATTCCACAGGCAGTTTGCTGTGGCATTTTTGATAGCGGGCCAGTAATGGAGCAGGATCAGCGCCAATTTGGTCTGCAATCTCTTCCGTTAGATCAATTAAATCTTGCCAGCCCTTCACTTCCGTTGTCAGGGTGGCAATGCCCAAGTCCTGGACTTTACCCAAGGGCTGATCATGAAAGCCTTTAGCACCAATCACTAACGTCGGCTTTAGAGCAACAATTTTTTCTAAGTCAGGTGGGGTCCGTCCCTGACTAACTTGGGGCAAATCTTGAAACCGCTGATCTTTTCCAATCAACCGACTGCCTGGAATCCCTACCAGTTTAGATTGATCGAGGTGATGAATAATATCCGCTGTGAGGGAGGTTAAGGCCACGACCTTGACTGATTCGTTGGTCGTTGAATCTGCCGTCACGGGCTTGTCGCTATTCGCAGAGGGCGGTGGGCTAGAACAGGCGAACAGTTGGCTACTGAGCAATAGTGCTGCCAGGAGCAGCTTAGAACGGTTAGTCATGGGAAGGAACGGTTGAAGGAACAGGTGTATCGGCTGCGCGAATGGCACAGATTTGTAAGCCCACGGGGCTATCCATGAGGGCAGCGGTAATGCCAAAAACTTGAGCCAGATTATGGGGCGTCAGCACTTGTTGAGGAGGACCTAGATCAAAGAGCTGTCCTTGTTTCAGCAGCGCTAGGCGGGCACTATAGCGAACGGCGAGATTGACATCATGGAGAACGGTCAGAATCGTCAACCCCCGATCTTGATTGAGGGATTTCAGAAGCTCCAGCAATTCGAGCTGATGGTGTAAATCTAAAAAAGTTGTGGGCTCATCTAGCAAGAGAACTTTCGGATTTTGCGCCAGAGCAAGAGCCAAAAAAGCTCGCTGGCGTTCGCCACCCGATAAATTTTCCAGGGGACGGTTGCGAAATGACAACATCCCCGTTTGGGCCAAGGCTCGTTTAATATGCTCATGATCTGCGGGGGTCAGGGACCATTGCCACCAGGACTGATAGGGGGTCCGGCCCAAGCAGACCAGTTGGTGAACCGTCAGACCCGCTGGGAGGGTCTGGTGCTGGGGCAATACGGCCATTTGTTGAGCAACGGTCTGGGTCGATTGCTGTTGAATGGCTTTGCCATCCAGGAGAATGGTGCCTGCTTGCAGAGGCAACATGCGGCTGATCAGTTTTAATAAGGTCGATTTCCCGGAGCCATTCGCCCCCAATAAACTCAGCCACTCGCCCTCCTGCAGGGTAAAAGCAACGTCTTTAACAATGCTGGTTTGGTCATACCCGCCGCTAATGTGTTGAAGGTCTAGGAGCATGGTCATACCCCTAGCGGAGACATACGACGATACAGCAGCCAGATAAAGAGAGGGGAACCTAAGAGAGCAGTGACCGCACCCACCGGCAGTTCAACAGATCCTAACCGAGCCAGTAGATCGGCTAAAATCAACACCCAGGCTCCGCCCAGAGCAGACAAGGGCACCACCCAGCGATAGTCCGTGCCCACTAGGAGGCGAACACCGTGGGGAACCACTAAACCGACAAAACCAATTAAACCGGCCATGCTGACAGCACTGGCGGCTAACAGGGTCGCAACTCCTCCGATTAAGAGACGAGATCGCGTCAACGATACCCCCAAGCCTACCGCTAGTTCATCTCCCAAGTTGAGGATATTGATATTGCGGGACAGCAAACAGCCTGCTATCAGCGCACCGCCAATGTAAGGACCGGCATTGACCACTTCTGTCCAGCCTCGTCCATTTAAACTGCCAATCAGCCAATTGAGGGCGGCTTGGATGCGGCCATCATCAGACAGCAATAGTAAGGTGGTTTGAACTGCACCTAATAAAGAGCTAACCGCGACTCCACCTAAGACCAACCGTTCCACCGCGATCCCGTTGGCAGTATGGCCTAAACGATAGACTAAGGCCGAAGTCAACACAGCGCCAACCCAGGCAGCGACGGGCAACCAGCTTAAGAAGATATTGAGGGTGAGGAGTGCGATCGCAACCAAGCCAGCGCCTGCCGAAATCCCCAGGATAAACGGATCGGCCAAACCATTTCGTAACATTCCTTGCAATAAAGCACCCGACATTCCCAAGGCAGATCCCACCAACAGCGCAGCGGCAATTCGAGGTAATCTCAGATCCCAGAGGATAGTTTGATTCAGTTCAGGTCCTTGGTGCCCCAGGGCTTGCCAGACTTCTTGCAGGCTCAGATCCACAGAGCCCTGTCCTAAGGACAGCAAAATTGTAATGACGAGTCCGGCACTTAAGAGGCCCATCCATGAAGCACGTTGCACAGCTTTCGATTCCGCTTAACACGTTGAGGGTGAGTTGAACATAATGTAACGCCTTACTCTAAATGGAGAAAGAACGTCTTCTTATCCTTCTCAATCGCCTTATCCAGTTCAGAATCTCCTGCAGATCGCTCAAGCTGCAGATCCACCCCATGGCTATTCTCTAGATACTGGAATAAACCGCTCTGAGTAACCCTGCGGTCATTTTCGATTTTGCGTCCTTTTGATACCTAACTTTTATTTGAGCAACCTTTGTTTTGGGGCTTGATAGGGGCTTTCGATTGAGTATCCACCGCTGTTTTTCGGCCCCTTAGACGATTTGGCTTTTCCTCGTTTGGGTCTAAGCCCAGACGTTTTGCCTTTGGATATCTTGCCTTTTGAAGGCCCTGATTGGGATACTTTGCGTTTCGAAGCTCCTAACTGAGAATAGATTGGTTTAAACGATACACAATATTCTTAGCAAATGAAAGTTATACATGAACTTTATAAAGGTAAATAAAATTAACAGAACACCCTAAAAGCGAAGTTTTGAGGAAAATTTGGGAGATTTTCTTCTTTATTTCATCCTTAAGGAATTTCTGTATATTACTCAATTCACCCTTGCTTACTTGACAATATATATCATTAAATATACGGTCTCATCTATGGACGATTGTGCCGATATCCCTCATTAATCAATGTGTCGGAGGTCAAGAAATGAGCTAAATGATAGGCTCGCTCTTCTGTCTCTAGCAATATTTGTTCATATAGATATCGAGTGCCGCAGTCTCCAAGGCTTTCTGCCTGAGAGGCTTGGCTACGGAGTAGTTTGATGCCAGCTTGTTCAGCGACTAAATCACGTTCAACCATCGCTCGACAGTTCTAAACACCGTCTACTTCGGGTTCCAAACAACATAATTCGGCTAGCTTGCTGAAACTAGCAGCTGGCACGCCCCCTAAACCGTTTAAACGTTCACCAAGATCATGGACATGGCTTTTGGTGGCATCCCCACACTCTTGGAAAAAGTTGTGGCGCTGATAAAACTCAGCCCCTTCGACCACAAAATGATGCTTTTGATATTGCAAATACAATGCCTGAAAACTAGTGAGGGCAGTATTCATGCCTTCGCAAATCGGTTCAGTGATGGACCGATCCAGCAGTACAGGATTGTCAGATATCTGGCCAAAATTTTGAACGACAGCAGTTGGCATCATGTTCCTCTCTCAAAAAATGGCAAGTTCAGGCGGACATCTCCTTTCCCGTTGAAAAGAGATGTCTGTGTTCTTTTGGATTCAAGTTTTGACTTTCAAGTAACGTTTTCCCCTCTCAAAAGGCTTAAATCTGCTATCTCTTAACCTCCTTGGATGACTATGACTCAATTTCATGCCCCAGCTTTCTCTCTCGCCTTGATCCTGACGAGTGCTGGCATACTGAATGCTCAGCCAGCTTTCTCACAAGTTGAAGATAAACCGTTAGATATTACAAAACAGTCACATCAAGAACGTTGTTTGTTGGATGCCAATGCCTGTCTCTCTGATACAACGGCTGATGTCACTGAACCGGAAGTGGAACAGACCGTCCCCACCGCTATTACAGCCGAGCATATTCCTGACATCACAGAAATAGATTTGCCAATATCAGATGCCCAACTCTTGACTCAAGAAGGGACGGATAAAACCGATACACCTTCTCAAGGAGAGGATGCTGAGTCTACTGAAACAATCGATGAAGAAGTAGAGCTAGAAATTACCGTTACTGGAACTCGTACTCCACGGGCCGTTCAACTCTCTCCGACCAACGTCACCATAATCAAGGCGGAGGAGTTACAGCGTCAGTTAGGACAAGATATCCAGGATTTAATCCGCTATGAGCCAGGGGTCAGCGTCAATGAAGATGAGACCTATGGCGCCACAGACTACAATATTCGCGGATTAGAGCGCAACCGGATTTTGCTGCAGGTGGATGGGATTCGAATCCCCACCTTTTTTGAATTTGGTAGTTCAATTTTAGGGCGCGATTTTGTTGACGTGGGTTCGGTGGAGACGACAGAAATTATTCGAGGACCCGCCTCTGCCCTTTACGGGAGTGATGCACTAGGAGGTGTAGTCAGCTACCTGACCCCAGACCCCAGCGACCTTTTAGCATTAACGGATCGTGATTACTACATTAGCGGCTCTACTCAGTTTCGGAGTTCAAATTCAGGGTTCTCGGGTACGGGGACCGTTGCCTTTCGGGCAACGGATAATCTATCTGGATTGGTGCGCTTTACTCATCGCGAAAATACCGAGCGAGATAACAATGCCGAGGATCGATTTGAAGATCCGTTCTTCGGGGTAACCAATAATGTGTTGGGCAAGCTGGAATTTAAGATCAATGACTATCATTCCGTCCTGCTCACGGGGGAATATTTCAATGAAGCGGGTGACTTTGACACGGCAGTCGATAATCTCAACCTCGTTAGAGCCTTTCCGGGCACGACAATTCTGAGCGATGATACCGATACGGAAACGACGCGATCGCGCTTTAGTATCGCCTATAAATTTGATAATCCTGAAAGTGAAAGTTTCTTACAATTTGGTCGAGTCCAGTTCTACTACCAGGAATCCGATTATCAAGAAACCCGCACCAGAAATGATATTTTTGCCAATCCCTTTGTTCCACCACCCTTTACCCCGCCTCCAGCGAGACGGTTTCGGGAATTAAATAACCTGTTCGTTGAAGATATTATTGGCGGCGATATTCAGTTGCGGAGTGATTTTCACACGGGCAGTATTGCCCATAAATTGACCTACGGCTTAGATATTTCTAGCACCTTTAACCAGCGGATTCGCGACGGACAACGCACCAACTTAGATACAGGTGTCGTCACCAACCAGATTGGACCCGATGCTTTCCCAGTCAAAGATTTCCCAGATTCCGATACCCTGCGAATTGGAGTCTATCTGCAAGATGAAATTGAATTTAGCGAAGGACGATTTACCGTTATTCCAGGACTGCGCTTTGACTACTACAGTCTAAAAACCCAGCCCGATGCCCTTTTCTTCAATAATCCCGGTGCTGAGGCGGCTGATTTAAATGATTCGGCCCTGTCTCCCAGCTTAGGTTTGGTCTACAAAGTCACCCCAGAAATCGCCTTAGTCGGTCGATATGCCCGGGGGTTTCGAGGACCAAACTATATTGAAATTAATAGCGGTTTTTCCAATCCTGAAGGTGGATATCGCACAATTGCCAACCCCAATTTAGAACCGGAAACCAGCCATACCTTTGAACTAGGGGTTAAAGGAGCCTTTCCACGCGGTACCTTTGGCATTACCGGGTTCTACAGTATCTATGACAACTTTATCTTTGGGGCCGCTGAGGGTAGTACCGCAGGTACAGAACCTGCAGGATGTTTCCCACCCTTTACGCCAGGCTGTGTGCAGGTGTTCCAGTCCCAAAACCTGGAGCAGGTTCGTATTTATGGAATTGAAGCGCAAGGCGAATATCGGTTCAGCTCCGAGCCTCATGGATTCCGCATCTTTGGGGGGCTAGCCTGGATTATTGGCGACGACGACCAAAATAATCAGCCTTTAGAAACCGTAAATCCCTTTGAAGCCGTTTTAGGATTCGGGTATCGAGCCCCAGAAGACCGCTGGGGGGCTAATTTAATTGGTACCTTTGTGGGCACTGCTCGCGTGGATGCCGAACCAGATGATTTTATTCCAGGGGGTTTTGCAGTGGTTGACTTGACAGGGTTTGTTAAAGTTACCCCAAACCTCAGCCTCCGAGGCGGCATCTACAACATCTTTGATGCAGAGTATGTGCGCTATACAGATGCCCGCAGGCTCAATAATGAAACGAACAATACCACCACCGATCCTACATTTGGTCAGCGGCGGTCTCGCATTACCCAGCCTGGCATTAATTTTGGGATTGGTTTGACGTTTGAATTCTAGGCATATGGCACTTTTCCTGAAGGCAGCAGAGTTCACTGATCTTTGTCAGCAAGGTCAAATAGAATCCTCGTCTAATCAGACTGGATTAGATCGCTCAACCCTGCTACCCAGAAGCTTGGGTCAAGGCACCTATCGCCAGTTACATCTGCGCGGTGGCTTAACCATTGAAATTCGGGAGGGGGTCCTACAGGAAACCCTCCGGATTGAGCAAATTCATGAACCCGTCTTTCCGTTAACCTCTAAGTTTTTTCTGGCTGGATCTGCCAGGGTGGAGACCCCCGGCATTCAAGGTATTCAGCCAGATTATTTGGAACGTAAAGGGTTTAACTATCTATATCACCTGCCAGACTTAGAAGAAATTGAAGAATGGTATGGGGGAGAAGCGATCCACGTGGTTATGATTTATGCCAACACCGATTACTTTCACTTTCTACAGGATGATCAGACACTTCCCACCCCTTTACGCAATATTTTTCATGGTCGACAGGCGCAGCATCGCTTCCACCAGTCCTTAGGCCCAATCTCTCCCAAAATGGAGCAGTTGCTTCAACAGGTGGTGGACTGTCCTTACACAGGTGCAACCCAAGCCTTATATGTTGAAAGTAAAGCATTAGAGTTGCTGACGTTACAGCTAGAAACTTGGAAGCAGCAGTATCTCAATGTGCCTGCCCTACGAAAAGATGACATTGAGCGTTTGCATCAGGCGCGGGCTCTGTTGATTCAACAATCGGATAATCCTCCCCTATTGATTGAATTAGCTCATCAAGTAGGGTTGAACGATCGCAAGTTAAAGCAAGGATTTCGCCAACTGTTTGGCACGACTGTGTTTGGTTATTTACAAGATTATCGGATGGGCCAAGCGAAGCAACTGTTGGCAGATGCCAGTCTATCCATTGCTGCAGTAGCCCTGTCTGTGGGCTACCGCAATCCTGAAGCGTTTAGCACTGCATTTCGTCGCAAATTTTCTGTTAGTCCCAAAGCATATCAGCTGAGTGTTAGAAGCTAGAACATTATTGATAGACCGTTACACCCTCACACAAGATATTTCTCCACCAATCGTTCATCTCGCATTGATTCAAGTTCAGTATCTGAAGGTATCGATTGCCCAGGACGATGGAGACAACCTTGTAGCTGACTCACTAATGCATGGCGGTCAATGGGGGGTTTTTGTTTTGTTTTTAGAGTGCGCATCAACCTGTCTAGCAATACCAATTGTTCTTCAGCCGACAATTGGTCAATAGCTTGCTGTATTTCTTGTAATGTCATGGCAATTGCAAGGCAAGAAATTTAAATCACAATTTTAGTCTATGCCTATGTATGAGTTCCTACCGACAAGGCACACCAAAGACCTGATCTTTGCTAGCCAAGCACTATCATGTCATTCATCACCGAAACAGTTTGGATTTTAATAAAGTCCGGATCGCAAAGAAAAAAGTCCGGATCGCAAAGATGGTGAGAAAATTGCTCCTCTATGATTCCTAGTTAATAACGACTCTGTGGGCGAAGCAATCATGTCTAAGCGGTATACAAAATTAGCTCAGCAGGCGATGTTGCCTGAATTGCTAGCCTATGGCCTTCCCTCCGTGATTGCCACCTTGGGCATTTTAGCCCCGCTTCCCGTTCAGGCTGAACAGGCTGCCGGAGGACCTGAGACTCTAGAGATTGATCTCGCGAAACGCTCTACACTCCCTTCTTCGCAACCCGCCACTAGCGTCAAGGAATGGCAAGCCCAGATTGAGGCATCCATCGTTGAGATTACGGCTGTGCGAGTAGAATCCAGTCCTGAGGGTCTCAATCTTATTTTGGAATCTGAGACAGGACAGCTTAGTATTCCCACTCCCACGACAGAGAGAAATCGTCTGAATGCCGTTATTCCCAATGCTGTATTAGCTTTGCCAGAAGGCCCCAGCTTTGAGCAAGCCAACCCCACACCTGAGATCACGCAAATTAGCGTCACGAACCAGGCCGATGATCAGGTGCAAGTCGTGATCACAGGAGCCAAGGCTGCTCCCACCGCGACGGTGAGCAATGTAGACTCAGGGCTCACCTTTTCTATTGCCTCGGAATCGGTACCCGACACCTTGGCAGAAGATGAAGAACTGGAAATTACCGTTACGGCCAATCCTGAAGAAGGTTATGCTCCACCGAATGCCAGCGTGGGAACACGGACCGATTCGCCCATTCGAGATGTTCCCCAATCTATTCAAGTCATCCCCAGGCAGATTATTGAAGATCAGCAGGCTATTGGCGTAGAAGAGGTAGTGGAGAATGTGGGTGGGGTCTCTTTTTTAGGGAATAACGATGGTCGCGGACTGAATTTTTCCATTCGCGGCTTTGATAATGTTCCGGTCCTGCAAAATGGGTTTCGGTTATTTGGCGACAATTCCGTTGAACCTGAAATTGCCAACTTAGAGCGGGTAGAAGTTCTAAAAGGGCCTGCCTCGGTTTTGTTTGGACAGTCAGACCCCGGCGGACTCATTAATTTGGTCCGCAAGAAACCCTTATCAGAGCCGTTCTATCAGCTACAAATCCAAGGAGGGAATCGAGGGTTTGTCAGTCCAAGTGTCGATCTATCCGGTCCCTTGGATAAAGACGGTAATTTGTTGTACCGCCTCAACGCCCTTTATCGCCGCGAAGATAGTTTTCGGGACTATACGACCAGTTTTGATCGTTTTTTCGTAGGGCCTTCTTTGACGTGGAACATTAGCGATAAAACGGACATGACCTTTAGCCTGGAATATATCAAGGAAGATAATCCCGCCGACTTCGGAACGCTGGCTTTTGGCAATGGCATTGCTAATATCCCACCCTCACGGGTTACCAATAACCCTGAAGATACGATAGATAAAACCTTCTTGAAAGTGGGTTATGACCTAGAACACCGCTTTAATGACAAGTGGACACTTCGTAATGCGTTTAGCTATATCTACGACAAATATGATTACGGTATAATCGCTTTGCCCTTTGCCCTAGATGAGCCCACTGGAACTTTGACGCGGGCTTTTGCTGCACAGTTTGATGAAAACGATTTTTATAATCTAAATACCAGTCTGCAAGGTGAATTTAACACAGGCTCGATTAAGCATAATGTCGTAGTTGGAGTCGATTTATCCCGTGCAGACAATAATGGGGCAACGCGATTTTCACCAACTCCTGGTTTTTTAAGCTTTCTAGATATTTTTAATCCAGTTTATGACCCTAAACCTCCATTTGAGAACGTTCCTATTGCCTTTGGGAATGATAATTCTGTCGATCGCTTAGGGGTATACGTCCAGGATCAAATCTATCTGCTCGATAACCTCATCTTAGTAGGGGGCATTCGATACGATGTGGTTGATCGATCCAATATTGATATTTTGACGGGCGCTGAGGATACCCAGGTGGACACAGCTTGGAGTCCTCGGGTTGGATTGGTGTTTCAGCCGACAGACTACTTGTCCCTCTACGGGAACTATTCCAAATCCTTTAATCCCTCCTTTGAAACGGATGACTTGGGTGCTCTCCTAGAGGCAGAAAGAGGAGAAGGCTTTGAAGTTGGTATCAAGGCGGATTTGATCAAAGACCGATTATCAGCCACTCTTGCCTTTTTTGATATTACTAAATCAAATGTGGCAACTGCTGATCCCGTAAATCCATTTGTCTCCGTTGCAACAGGTGAGCAAAATAGTCGAGGGATTGATTTTGATATTTCCGGGGAAATTTTACCGGGCTGGAATGTGATTGCATCCTATGCCTATATTGATGCCAAAGTTACCCGCGATAATACCGTTCCTGTTGGTAATGACTTAATTGGTGTACCAGAACATAGTGCCAGTTTATGGACAACCTATGAAATTCAATCTGGAGATGCCAAAGGATTGGGGTTTGGCTTGGGCTTTAACTTTGTGGATGATCGAGCTGGTGATTTGGATAACAGCTTTAGAGCAGATAGCTATTTTTTGACTAATGCTGCGATCTCTTATCGTCGCGATAAATGGCAGTTAAGACTCAATATCGATAATCTCTTTGACGTCGATTTTATCCGCTCCGTGGGCAACAGCAGAGCGAGAAGTATCTACCCCGGTGAACCCTTTACGATTCGAGGATCGATCTCCGTAGAGCTGTAATGGTTAGTGTTACTCAATCTTTAAATCTAGGCGTACTGGGTCTAGGAGTGCTGGTAGGTACTTTAACCTTTGCCTGTGGTCATCAAGTGCCCCCACTATCTGACACTTCCACTCCAACAAAAGGTTGTGAACTTATTAAGCACGATGGAGGTGAAACTGAGATTTGTGGTCGACCCAGAACCATCGTCGCCATCGGTCCCAATGTATTGGAATTGTTATTAGCCTTAGATGTTCAGCCAGTTGGCTATGCAGATTACTATGCCCTACCTTTCGACCATTTTGACCAGCCCCAATCCCAAATTCCTTACCTGGGAGAACGGCTAACAGGCCAGGTCAAAAAAGTGGGCACTTGGAATAGTCCTTCCCTGGAAGCCATTTTGAAACTTAAGCCAGACCTGATTGTCGGAAGTACTCTAGCGAATCAGGGGCAGTACTCACTTTTATCTCAAGCTGCTCCTACACTGCTGTTTTCCTATGGGGTTAACGAGGAATGGCAGGTCCAGCTTCGCTTGCTGGCTAAGATATTAAACCGTTCTGAGAAGGCGGAGCAGGTGATTGCTGCTCACAACCAATTGGTAACTGAGGTCCGTCAAACATTACGGCCTGCTGTCCAGAAATACCCGCAAGTCTTATTGTTGGCATCTGAGCAACTAGACCAGGAGCTGGCGATTGAGAATCGCGACAGTCGCTGTGGTGGACTTCTCGAAAATCTGGGGTTTAAGGTACTAGCGCCTAAAAATATCAGTACAGGGACACGAGGGGTTAACAATATTTCTCCTGAGTTATTACCAGAGCTGAAATCTGACTGGATTTTTTTTCTAGCCTGGAATCGTGATTTTAGCAATGCGGGGTCGGATCTGGAACGGCAGCAGATCTCAACGGTGAAACAGCAGTGGCGGGAGAATGCAATCGCACAATCGTTACCCGCAAGCAAATCGAACCAAGTGTACTTCCACAGTGCCTATGTCTGTCGCGCCCTACCGGGTCCCATTGGCACAGAGCTGTTGCTCGAACAATTGCAAGCTGATTTACTGCCTGCAGTGAATTCTCCCACTCAATAAGCCCCAGCCCTTTTAGGAAAGCTAGCGTATGGCACGACTGAGATTGAAAAC
>NZ_JANQOY010000098.1 GCF_028285565.1 Acaryochloris sp. IP29b_bin.148 | reverse complement strand
CGATGGCAAAGCCGTCCTTTATGCCCTGGTACCGGATGTCCAAAGTCAGGTGTCCCAAGAAGGATTGAATTTGGGTTGTTGCGAATTCTCATTTACCTCCTTTTCTATCTAGGTCGTCCCCCACGATCGATTCAAACGTTTAAGCGGCCCTTGAACCCAGGGGTCACCAAATTTTTATGGAGTCATTAGCAGGAACCGTTATGTCTGGTCGAGCCATCGCAGGTGTGTTTTTAGGCTTATCCCTGGGGTTACAAGCCTGTAGTAGTTTACAAGCGTCCAGTTCCGGCAACGCCCCTAAAAAACTGGTGATTACTGGATCCAGTACCGTTGCCCCCGTCGCCTCCGAAATCGCCAAACGCTATGAAGCCCAAAACCCCCAGGTGCGGATTGACGTGCAAACGGGAGGATCCTCTCGTGGTATTGCCGATGTACGCCAACAGGTGGCTGATATTGGCATGGTGTCCCGTGCTGCCAAACCAGAAGACCAGGGCCTCAACTTCCATACCATCGCCAAAGATGGCGTCGTCGTGATCGTCCATCGAGATAATCCGATTCAGCGACTGACCCGCCAGCAAATTACCGACATCTACACGGACAAGCTCAACAACTGGCAGGATGCTGGCGGCAAATCCCAAGCGATTACCGTTGTCAATAAAGCCGAAGGCCGCTCCACATTAGAAGTGTTTACTCAGCATTTCCAGCTCAAGTCCTCGCAAATTAAAGCGGATGTGGTGATTGGCGATAACGAGCAGGGAATTAAAACCGTGGCCGGTAACCCGCTGGCCATTGGCTATGTCTCTGTCGGCGCAGCGAAGGTGAATGTGGAACAAGGCACGCCCATTAAAGTTTTGCCGCTCGAAGGCGTGCAAGCTACTCCTCAAACCGTGCGAGATGGATCGTTTCCCCTCTCACGTCCCCTCAACTTAGTGACTCAAGGTCCCCTTAATCCCCAACAGCAAAAATTTATTGACTTTGCCCAATCCTCCCAGGTCAAGGATATTGTGCAGGAGCAGTCCCTTGTCCCGGTTCAAGAATGAAGCAACTTGGAGGGTTCTGTTGCGGATCCTGGCGCTGTGCTCCGGGGCCATTTTGCTATTGATTCTGGGCTTTCTCGTCTGGGAAACCCTGCCGATTCTCCGCACCGTTTCCCTCGATCGCTTTTGGCGCGATCCAGGCTGGCATCCTAGTGAACAGGCTTACAATCTCACCCCGATGGTGATAGGAACCCTGGGAGTCACTGTTGGCGCGGTATTGGTGGCAACCCCCCTAGGTCTTTTATCAGCAGTATTTTGCCAATACTATGCCCCGGCAGGCGTTGCCCAACTCTATCGACGCCTGATTGAACTATTGGCTGGCATTCCCTCTGTGGTCTATGGCTTATGGGGGCTGGTAGTTCTCGTGCCCTTAATTGCCAAAGTTCAGCCGCCTGGTTCTAGTCTCCTGGCGGGAATTTTGATTTTGGCCCTGATGATTTTGCCCACCATTGCCCTGGTCATCGATGCCAGTTTAGCCAGCTTACCCCCGTCCTACTGGCGCGGGTCCGCTGCGTTGGGACTAGGAACCTGGGCAACAGTCCAGGGCGTCTGTTTACCTGCCATTCGCTCTGGCCTCTTAACGGCTGTGATGCTCGCCACCGCCCGCGCTCTCGGCGAAACCATGGCAGTGCTGATGGTCTGTGGAAATGTCGTCCAGGTGCCCGATTCGATCTTTGCCCCCGTGCGGACATTGACTGCCAATATTGCCCTGGAAATGGCCTATGCCCTCGATCTCCATCGCTCAGCCTTATTTGCCAGCGGACTCGTTCTGATGCTGGTGGTGACTGGGTTGGTCGTTGTGACCGATCCCTGGACGGATGCACCGGAGGGTTAAGATGGTCCGTCGTCACCCTGCTGGTAAAGAGCAAGGAGCCACCCTGATGGTGTGGCTTGTGGCCCTAGGAATTACCGCTGTATTTCTCTGGCTGCTCAGTGATGTGATTTGGCAAGGAGGGCAAGCTGTCAATGGTGCTTTTTTAACCCAAGCCCCCGCTAAAGCTGGGCTAGAAGGCGGTATTGCTCCCATTTTGGTCTCCACTGGACTCGTGTTAGGGGTTTGTATAGGCGTATCCCTCCCTTTGGGATTAGGCACGGCTGTGTTCTTAACGGAATTCAGTCCACAGCGCTCCCATCGGGTCATTCGTCTCAGCTTAGATATTTTGGCGGGCGTACCATCCATTGTGTTTGGCCTATTTGGCAATGCCTTTTTCTCAAGGGTTTTAGGTTTGGGATTCTCTATTCTATCCGGGGGCCTGACCTTGGCCTGTATGGTATTGCCCATCCTGATTCGCTCCATTCAGGTGGGATTGGTGAATGTGCCCCGTGAGTATCGCCAAGCGGCTGCTGCATTGGGGTTGTCTCGCTTAGGCACCCTGAAAACCCTGATTTTGCCTGCCGCTTTACCGGGGATTGCCGTGGGGATTTTGCTGGGAATTGGGCGGGCCATCGCAGAAACTGCTGCCTTAATTTTCACCAGTGGCTACGTTGACCGGATGCCCACGTCATTATTAGATTCTGGGCGGGTACTATCGATTCATATTTTCGACCTCGCCATGAATATTCCTGGGGGTGAACAGAATGCCTATGGGACGGCCTTAGTCCTCGTAATTCTGCTCATTGTGATTAATACTCTTGTTTCCTGGTTCGCCGAACGTTTTCGCCAATCCAAGCTGCAAATTCTATGACCTCTCCCACCTTGAGCCCCCAATCCTTAACGACCGATCATCAGCCGCCCAGTATCTGGGTGAAACAACTCAGTCTACGGTATGGTCGCAAGGTGTCCTTTGCCAATGTGGATGCTCAGTTCCGAGCCGGACAGATTACGGCCTTAATCGGCCCATCCGGCTGTGGCAAAACTAGCTTTTTAAGCTGTTTAAATCGTCTCCATGAACTCACGCCGACAGCTCAGCTTGCCGGTCAGGTGTATTTAAATGATTGCGATACGGAGACGATACCCCTAACGCCTCTGCGCCGCCAGGTGGGGATGCTGTTCCAAAAGCCGAATCCCTTTCCCCTCTCCATTTACCGCAATTTAGCGTTTCCCTTGAAAGAGCATGGGATTTGCGATCGCACCCATATCCACCACATCATCGAAACCACTCTCACGGATGTGGGCCTGTGGGCAGAAGTCAAAGATCGCCTCAAAGCCCCCGCCCTCTCCCTGTCTGGAGGGCAACAGCAGCGCCTCTGCCTTGCAAGAGCTTTGGCCTTAAAACCGCAAGTCTTACTCATGGACGAGCCTTGTAGTGCCCTAGACCCCCTCTCCAGCGAAGTAATTGAAGATTTAATTCTGCGGTTGAAAGGCATCTATACCATCCTGATCGTTACCCACAATCTTGGTCAAGCCTCCCGCATCGCCGATGATGTAGCTTTTTTCTGGGTGCAGCATGATGTGGGTCAATTGATTGAGTTTGGCCCAGCCAAAGAAATTTTTGCCAATCCTCAAGATCCTCTGACCGCAGCCTATACTAGCGGTCGCCGAGGCTAATTTTACAATCCGAGATTAAATGGCCCTTGGCCTTTTGGGATAATTTCGAAAGATGGGTCAGTCTTGACTATCGGCACCATCTTGTAGAGCGGGGTACTGGTTAATTTTGGGAAAGACTTGCCAGGTTATACAACTGCACTTGCATGTGGAGGAGTCGTTATGAGGCTGTGTTAACGTGAGTTCGACGCTAAACAATCGCGGCAGGGAGGGCCTTTAGCTCCTCAGGCGTCAGATCCAGAGCAGGCTTCATCGGGTGATACGAATAGGCA
>NZ_JANQOY010000073.1 GCF_028285565.1 Acaryochloris sp. IP29b_bin.148 | reverse complement strand
GGACAGTTTCGCCAACTAGATGCGTTTTTAACGGCCATCAATATCTTGGGAATCTGCTCGTTTTACTTTGATGCCCATGAGAACTTGAAATACCTTGATACCAGTCAGCAACTCCTCAGCACCGAGCGGGTACGACAGCAGACGGAAGAGGTCGTCAAATTTGTACTCGCAGGAGTGATTGCTCGTTAAGTTTTGGGCTGGCTCACTTCCGGCACACCTGCACATCCAAGTCTTTTCGGTCACTTTTGCTTAAATTTCCCGTGGTAAATTGTCAGATGCGCCGTAAAGCCAGCCCCAATAACGCCAGCAGGAGTAGAGCCATGCTAATGATCATCTCCCCCTCCAAAACCCAGAACTTTGATCCGCCTCCTGCGATCGCGTACACCGTACCTGCTCAAGCCGCGCAAACCCAAACACTCGTCCAACAACTTCGGGAATATAGCCCGGAGGACTTGGGCAAACTGATGAAAATTAGCCCCAAACTCTCCGATCTTAACTGGCAACGTTACCAAGACTTTCAGGACTCGTTTACCCAGGAGAATGCCAAACAAGCTCTGTTGGCCTTTAAGGGCGATGTTTATAACGGTATCCAAGTAGACACCTACTCCCCAGAAGATTTTGCCTTTGCTCAGACTCATCTCCGCATTCTGTCTGGGTTATATGGCCTGCTGAAACCCCTCGACCTGATTCAGCCCTATCGGTTAGAAATGGGGACTAAACTCCAAACAGAAAAAGGCAAAACCCTCTATGACTTTTGGGGGACTCAAATTACGGAGGCACTCAATGCTGATTTAGCTTCAGGGACGACCCTTGTAAACCTAGCCTCGGGGGAATATTTCAAAGCGATTCAGCCTCAACGGCTCAAGGGTAAGGTCCTCAATATTGCCTTTAAGGAAAACAAAAATGGTACCTATAAAGTCATTGGGATTCACGCCAAACGGGCTCGAGGCCTAATGGTGAACTATGCTATCCAAAACCGCATTACTGATCCTGAAGGTTTACAAGCATTTGATGTAGAAGGCTACGCGTTCAATCCAAGTCTTTCGAAAGAAACCGAGTGGGCCTTTTGTCGAAACTAAGTTTGCCATGCGTTCTGCTCTGCTAGTTTTTGTCGCGAAACAACTCGGGTACCCCTCTGGCATTTGGGGACGGCTACTGTTGCGCCTGCTCAATCGAGAAAATGCAGGGATGCATCAGCTGGCCTTTGATCAATTGGCGATACGCCAGGGCGATCGCATCTTAGAAATTGGGTTTGGTGGGGGAAGTTTGCTGGCTCGGATCTTGCAAACGGGGCTTCCAGAAAAAGTGATAGGCATTGACTATGCGGAAGATGCCTTGAAAGTTACACAACGGAAATTACAAAGATATGTACGCTCAGGCCGACTCACCCTATTGCAAGGGAATGCCAATCATCTCCCCTTCCCTGAGTCGCAGTTTGAACAGATTTGTACCGTCAATACCCTCTACTTTTGGCCGGATGCCTCGGCGGTTTTCCACGAGTGTTATCGCGTCCTGAGGCCTGAAGGAACATTGGTGGTTTGTTACAACACCCCAACCGTCTTGGCCGAACAAGGGTTAATCCAACAAGGATTTAAGGGGTATGAGGTGGAAGCTGTGGAAAACTTACTGAGCCAAACGAAATTCCAGTTAATACAGACTATATCTGGCAAGGATTCCAGTAATGGACAATACTATTGTACCTGTGGAAAACGTTAGCACCCGTCTTTTAACGGATAATTGCGATCACCCCAAATAGAGGTCAGGATCAACCCTACGCCATCACCTAGATTGGGTTTTCACTCCAACCACTGCTTGACTGTTCAGCTAGCGTTAGAAGCGTGACTTCCCATACCAGTCGAGGCTGAGCATAGTGACGCAGCTGCTCCTTGGCTTTTTCTAAGGGATGGAGCAAGGCCGAGTGGCCATAGGTTTGCCAAAAGTGTTGTTGATAATAGTCAAGGAGCCACAGCTGAGAAGGGAGATCCAAGGCTTGATCGATAGTTTGGGCTAACCGGAGGCAGTCTTGAGGAGCCTGTAGGGCTTCTAAGGTCGTTGCTAATAGGTCGGGGTCCATCGCTTGTTGCTGTTGCCAGTGTGCGATCGCACGTCCAGGACTCCCTTGGGCCATCTCTAACAACTGAGGGTGGGCCAAAATCTCAGAGTATCCCGCTTGTTCCAGCACCTGTGCCACTTGATTGGCCGTCAGTCGGCGAAAGGGAATCCGCTGGCAACGGGAGACCAACGTTGGAATTAAGGCATCCATATTCGGGGCAAGGAGCACGAGCGTGGCATTCCCCGGTTCTTCTAGACTCTTGAGGAGGGCATTGGCCGCCGCTTCTCCCATGGTCTCAGCCCCTTCAATTACCACAGCCAGCCGAGACGCCTCTAAGGGCGCTTGACTGAGGAACTGAGTCATGGCTCGAATCTGGGCCAGGCGAACTTGAGGATGACTCCGAGGTAAGGCAATCTCTTGCACCTGCATCTGGGCCAAGGTTATCAACTGGTTTTTGTGTTTATAGGTGGGAGAAATCCACAGACTGTCGGGATGATTCTGGAGCTGGCGCTGATCGATTTGTTCAGGATCTAAAAGCAGGCTAAGAAACTGCTCGGCCACAAGGCGACGTCCAATCCCTTCTGGTCCAGCAAAGAGATACGCTGGGGCGATTCGTTGCGTTGCGATCGCCCGACTCAAATACTCAATCGCTGCCGATTGGCCCACAATATCCGCAAACATTAGGGATACCATTCCTGGAGATGTTGTTCCATAACCTCTTGAATATGCTGGGCCACCTGAGCCTCAGGCTGTTGGGCATCAACACGTACAATCCGCTGAGGATGCTGTTGGGCTAAGGTGGCAAATCCTTGCCGTAGCTTCTGGTGGAACGCAATCTCATTGGCTTCCATGCGATCGGACTGAATCTCTGGATCCTGTTCTCGCTGGCGTGTTCGGGCCAGGCCATAGTCCGCCTCGATATCCAGCCACAGGGTAAGGTCACTCTCTAACCCTTGGGTGGCAATCTGATTGAGCTGATCAATCAACCCTAAGTCTAATCCCCGGCCATAGCCCTGATAGGCAAGGGTGGAATCCGTGTAGCGATCGCATAGGACTAAGGTCCCGGCTTGCAAATGCGGCACCAGAAAACTGGCCACATGCTGGGCGCGATCCGCCGCAAACAGCAATAATTCTGCTTGTTCATCCAGCCGTTCATTCCCGGTCACCGTGACATCTAACAGCAACTTGCGTATCCCTTTCCCTAACAGCGTGCCGCCGGGTTCTCGGGTGATCACAATGGGTGGGAAATCAGCTTGGGTGTAATGAGCAACGCGGTCCCCCCAGCCACTTTGGTTCAACCAAGTTTGTACCGAGATCAGCTGGGTTGTTTTGCCAGCCCCTTCGCCACCTTCAAAGACAATCAATTTACCGAGCATGTCTTCAATTGTATTTAAGGAAAATCTAGAGTGACTTATATCTTGCCACTTTATGGGTTAGACTCCCCAGGGCGATTTTGAAAATAGAGCTGCCTTGTGAGCTGGGCTCTCTGACGCATATACTCATCAGATCGGCGAGTTCGATATCCGATCTGCTTCGAAATACAGCGTTCTAACTCATCATTGAGCCGATCAATGAGGTGGAGGGCAACTTCATCCTCTAAATAGGTTTGGACATATAAAACCGCAATAATGTTATTGATATCACGATTGGTCAAATTGACCCTACACTCCATGTCGCTTCTCCTACGATGCGGTAAAAATCCCCCCACACCTTTAGGTCAATACTGAAATTTGAGAAGACATGGCAAACCCAGTCAACGCTTGTCCCAGATCATGAATACCTGACTGAACAGTGACCTATTGAGTGATTAAATACGGTTTGAGCGACAGCAAATAGAGTCTCGGGACAGAATCATTCACCCACAGGATCCTGTCGAATAAGTGATACTCGTTTGCCTTTCCCCGCGTCGAACTCAAACACAATAAATCAGTTAATGATCTTATCCACGATAGCGTATCTCATCTCTAGCGTCACTATTTTTCTCGAAGAGAATAATTGAACAGGACTCCAATTTTCGCTGCTGTTAGTCGATACCTGAGCTAGAAAACGATGTTATTCCTGTTGCTGATAGGAACAATCCCCTGGACTGGGAAGAACAACTTATAGGCAGTATGGGCGAAAACTACGACCCATCGATCGTGTTGTCATGATTATTCTTGCTGTTGTTGGGGGAAAGTAAAATAAACACTGGTCCCTTTATCTGGCTCAGACTCGACCCAAATTCGCCCATTATGGCGTTCCAAAATTTTCTTGCAGGTCGCTAACCCCATCCCTGTGCCAGCGTAGTCATCTGCGTTGATTCTTTGAAACACTTCAAAAATTAAGTGGACTTTATCTGCATCAATGCCAATGCCGTTGTCATGAACACCAAATAGGTAAGTCTGAGATCCTGGGATTGGCGATTGCTCATCCTGATCAAAAGACAGAAAGCCTATGTCTACAGATCTCTCAATCACGTCTTGGGGAAGTAGGCTGACTGAAATGCTAATTTCAGGTTTATTGCCTTGCGGCTGGAACTTGAGCGCGTTGGTAATCAAATGATGAAAGAGTTGCATCAGTTGATTTCGATCCGCCATCACGGTTGGCAGAGAATCATGATGAATGACGGCTGATTGCTCAGCCATTGCAACTTGCAGGTTATCTAGAATCATGGCCAGAATAGCGTCACAGGAAATTTCTTCAATGACCAGTTCTTCATTGCCTACACGGGCATAGTCAAGCAGCGCTTCAATCACTTTTTGCATTGAGCTACTGATGTCGCGCAGCCGTTTCAAATATTCAAATACCTTTGAATTCGGATTCCCTTTACAGCATTGCTCCACTAAGCCGATCGCAAACAAAAAACTTTGTAAGGGTTGCTTTAAATCGTGGGACATCACATGGGCAAATTGCTCTAGCTCTCGATTAGAACGCATTAACGCTTGATTTTGTTTCAACAACTTCCGCTGCTGATTTTGCAGCTGCATTCTTAATCGGCTAATCGTAATTTGGTTTTCAATTCGGGCTAGAACCTCAGGTAACTCAAAGGGTTTAGTAATATAATCCACCCCTCCTAAATCGAAGGCTTTAACTTTATCCATCGCCTCGTCTAGGGCGCTGATGAAAATAACCGGAATCTCACGGGTTACAGGATCTGCTTTAAGGTGTTCACAAACTTCATAACCCGACATTTGGGGCATTTTAATATCGAGTAATATCAAATCTGCACGGGTATTTTGCAAGGTGGTAAGGGCCATCAATCCACTGCGGGCACAGCGAACGGCAAATCCTTCTTCCGTCAACATACTGGACAAGATCCGCAAGTTTTCAGCCGAGTCGTCGACAACTAAAATGTTTGATTTTGTGGCTTTGTTCAACAGAGTAGTCATGACTGCTGTGTGCGAGTAAATAGCTAAATAAAGCTAGTCACTGTTTCCCATTGGAGATGATTCACTGTTTCCCATTGGAGATGATTTGGGTTATCAAACCTAATTGTATAGGGTTTACACCTCAATTTGATGCATTGGGTGCATCAGAAATGCTGGGGGGTGTTGCTTCTTTCTCGCAGAAAGAAACCCGTTGCGCCAGAGTTGGGATTAAAACAACCGCTCCTTTCAAAGTGGTTGAGTCATTGGGGGTATCCACGGGCAAAAAAGCCTTAACCGGTAGATGTCCAGGTGGTGCATTCAAGGCAAAGACTAATTGTCCATAATCATAGGGACGAACCACACTAAATTGTAGGTAAAACCATCTTGTCCGCTGCACAAATTCAGTCAACGCACTATCTGAATTGTTCCGTTTAACATTGGTGTTTTCTGTAAATTTCCCGACCAATGTTTGCCAGACTTTAGCTTGAGCGGTAAAACCAAACCGCCCTTGGCTGGCTTGTTCCCAGTACTGGTTGATTGTCTGTAAGTCTTGGCAGGGAATTTGCTCGACATCTTCGACTCGTAAAGTGCTTCCTGACCTGCCCGTAATACTGAGCAGTAAGTCACGGGTTAGCTGATCTGCATTTTTCCATTGCCCTGCGGTTAAGGACTCTTTGAGGGGCGTGTAATCGACAACTACGGGGGCATTGGCTGCTGAGATCGTTTCCGGTGTCGTCACGGCCCCCTCTGCTTCTTCTACGTTTTTGCCAGGCGATTCAGCCGTAAAGTCTTCTCCTGGCCCACCCTCAACGGTAGTGCTAGAGGGATCTGGAGGCGCTGTGACCACGGTTGGGGCAAAGGCTGTGGGGAAAAAGCGAGCTGTGACATAAACTGCCCCGGCTGCGCCTCCCAACAATCCGATAAACAGAGCAGCAAAGAAGGTACGAATGGGCAATTTGGGTTTCATGGTAGAAGTCTGTCCCTTCGCAGAAAGCAGTTGAGCATCTGGAACATTAGACGGAAGATTTATCCCAGAACCAGTAGAAGGGACCGCTGGACTCGAAGGAGTGGGCACTGAAATGGGTTGAGTCGCCAGCAGATGTTGGAGAGCCGCTCTAGCTTCAGTCGCGTTCTGATAGCGATGTCGAAAATCGTACAGCACCATCTTGTTAATAATCGTAGCCACGTGAGGGCTGACGGTGGTGTGATGGGTCCACAGCACTTCGCCTGACTGGGAATCTTTGTCCAATTCACTCGGCAGTTTGCCTGTCAGTGCTTGAATGCCTACCATCCCAACGGCAAACACATCACTGCTCAGTTTGGGTTGGCCTGAATACTGCTCGTTGGGGGTATAGCCAGGGGTGCAAATGCTGATAGTTTGTGCTGTATTGCCATGGGCAACGGTCGTTTGCAGGCCTACTGCTTTCACAGCGCCAAAATCAATCAGAACGATCTTGCCATCGTGACGCCGCCGAATCAGGTTAGAGGGTTTAATATCTCGATGAATCACGCCTTGCTGATGGACAAATTCCAGCACCTCCAGAATGCTGTCTAACAATGTCACGGCATAGTATTCTGAGCATTGCTGGCCGACTATGAGTTCGCGGCTTAAATCTGCTCCATCAATCAGTTCTTGCACCAGAAAAAAGTGCTCTGCTTCTTCAAAATGTGCGAGCAATCGCGGAATTTGATCGTGCGTTCCTAACTTAGACAAAATATCTGCTTCCCGTTGAAAGAGGCGGCAGGCATCGGGCCAAATATGAGGATTGTCTAGCTGTGGCTTTAGTTTTTTGACCACGCAGTGGGGATTGCCAGGGAACTGCGTATCTTCTGCTAAAAATGTTTCTCCAAATCCGCCACTGCCTAGCGGTTGCAGAATTCGATAAAATCCAACCAAGACAATACCCCTATTGGTCGTAGATTATCACCAGAGAAAACGGTTACCATCATTGACCCTTGCCATCCCCTTTGTGGACGCACTCTTCCACTGATT
>NZ_JANQOY010000069.1 GCF_028285565.1 Acaryochloris sp. IP29b_bin.148 | reverse complement strand
CAGCAGCTCTCTCGCCATGCCAAGCCGGAGACAGTGATGCGCTACGACGACAATCGGAAGGATCTTCAGGGAGAGGTGACAGGAGTTTTATCGGGGTTGTTGGGGGGATGAGTAAAGCTAAGGATTTGTGATCAATCCGGTTGTGTCGCAAATCGGGTGTCGATGTCGCATTCGCTATAATGGCCCTATTAGTTGCTTGTCTTTAGCAAGCTTGACCTTCTCCTGCAGCCCCTAATCGGTGGCGTAATCGACACAAATGGGCAGGAGGTTTCCAATGGAGACGGAATCAGGTTACTTTATCGGCGTTCGGCAGCACAGCCTCTACTATCAAGCTTGGCTGCCTGAGCAATTCCCTAAGGCAGTAGTTGTGATCTCCCACGGTTTAGGCTGTCACAGCGGTACTTTTATGAATGCGATCAATGCCTTGGTTCCCCAGGGCTATGCTGTCTACGCGCTAGATTTAAGGGGGCATGGTCGTTCCGCTGGGCAGCGGGGCTATATCAGCCATTGGTCAGAATTTAGAAAAGACGTTCAGATCTTTCTGCAGTTAGTGAAACGGCAGCAATATGACCGCCCTCTCTTTGCCTGGGGGCATAGTTTAGGGGGCATGATTGTTCTAGATTATGTCCTCCACTATCCCCATCACTTGAAGGGAGTTATTGTATCTGGTCTTCCGATGGGAGCTGTTGGCGTCTCGTCCTGGAAGCTGGCGATTGCGCGTTTCTTGTCGCTAGTCTGGCCTCGATTTTCACTTAACACTGGCATTGACCCAGCCGTGAATTCTCGCGATCCAGCAGCAATTGTGGACCACTATCAAGATACGCTTCGACATACGAAAGGAACGGCACGGTTAGCCACTGAATTTCTCCGCACTCAAAACGAGCTGCAAGCCCACGCGGCTGAGTTGACTCTACCGCTGCTGATGCTCCACGGCAGTCACGATCAAACCGCCTCTCCTACTGGGAGTGCAACATTTTTTCAACAGGTGGGTAGCTCTAGCAAACAGCACCTGGAATACGCAGGTGCTTATCACGATTTGCACAACGATCTGAACGCCCATGCGGTACTCGCTGATATCAGCCAGTGGCTATCACAGCAGTTACTCCTAAAAAAGCCTTGCCAGCTAGTGCGTGGTTAACGTTCTGTAGCGTCCTCCAGAGAGCGGATAAACTCGCGAATGATGTCGGTCTTGGTTCGTTGTGTCTGCTTAGCATAGCGATCTAGGACTTTGAGTTCATGCTCTGGGATCCTTATGCATAGTTGAGTTTGGGCCATCTGTATAGATATATGCTATACTCTGATTGTACCTTAAAAATTGTCATTCAACGCCACCGAGGCTACTTAAGGTCACAGTCAATGGATGCGCTGCATTGATGCCATTAAATTTTCAATTGGTGCTTCAACCTTGCTAACGCTTCAATTCGCTGCAGGAGAAACAGTCAATATTGCGTAGCTTTGTCTGAAGTCATCTCACATCAATAAAGCGCAAAAAGGTTGAGGAGAACCAGCGCCGTTTGTGGGAGAGAGTCGTTTCGAGCGGCTCTAGTCAATCATGTTTATGCCCAGTCAAATCTACCGCGCACCACCGCAGTCTGAGCAGGGGTTCCGGGGGCGAACCCTGCCGTCACTGTTGGACGAAGCCTGTGAGTGTTACCCCAATCCCCGAGCATTTAATCATTGGACTCGCAAGGGCTGGGAATCGCTCTCGATACAGGCGTTTCGCAAAGCGGCAGAGGAAATCGCCTTGGGTCTCAAAGGGTTGGGGCTGGAGATAGGAGATCGCGTTGCGTTGCTCATGCACAGCGATGTCAACTTCTGCCTAGCCGATATGGGCAGCGTGCTGGCGCAACTGATCAATGTCCCGATTTATATGGGCGAGACACCGGAAAACATGGTGTTTATTCTGCAGCACAGCGGTGCAACAGCCCTCATTCTTTCTGATGTTCATATGCTGCATCAGATTGCTCCTTGTCTACATGAGCTATCTGAACTCCAATTCGTTATTGTTGCTCTTGGCTTGGATACATTCGCTGCGGAGGATTCTCTGAGAAATCTGCAGGCTACTCTTCCAGACGGCATTCAGCTTATGTCCTTGACTGCTGTGCGGGAATGGGGAAGAGAGCAACTATCGGAACAGTCTCAAAGGGCACTACGGACCGAGATTGCGCCTCAAGATGTGGCCACCATTGTTTATGTTGCAGGTGCAACAGGTCGCTGCCAGGCGTTCAGAAGCCAAGTGCTGCCTGTCTTTCAGGTAGTGACGGCCCTGCGGCAGCGGCTCAAGCCTGGTGCGCCTTATCTGTGTGAACTCCCTAAAGGGGTGATGCTCACCCATGAAAATTTAGCGGGAGATGCGCTGGCGGCGTTTAGCGTCATGTCAGATCTCAAAACAGGACCGCAGGAAACGGTTCTCTCTTTTCTACCGCTGACCCATGTGTTTGCCCGAGTGATGCTGTACGGGCACCTCAACTATGGCCATACGGTTTATTTCACAACGCCCCAGCGACTCGTCAGGCATTTGCGGGAAATTCAGCCCACCATCTTATCGACAGTGCCGCGCCTCTTAGAAAAAGTCTATCAAAAGATTCAGGAACGGGGACGTCAAATTCCCCGCTTCAAGCAGGTGACCCTGGAATGGGCAATTAATCTAGCACAGCAGTACAAATTCGGTCGTCGGTCTCACTGGTTGTACAGACTGAAGCTGAAGCTGGCGGATCAGTTGGTGTATCGTCAATGGCGCGAGGGGTTCGGCGGTCGCCTTAAATATTTACTCTGTGGTGGAGCAGCCCTTAAAGCAGAGTTAGCCACCGTTTTCTCTGCTGCCGGAATTCCAGTTCTGCAGGGGTATGGTCTTACCCAAACCAGCGCCGTTCTGTGCGTGAATCGGGGAAAACTTAACCGGGCCGGAACTGTAGGAGTGCCCATTCCTGGGGTTGAAATTGCGATCGCCCCCGACGGCGAAATCCTCGCTAAATCGCCCTACACTATGAAGGGCTACTACAAAAATCCAGTTGCCACCCAAGAAGCCATTGAAGCCAACGGCTGGTTCCATACGGGCGACTATGGAGACATTACAGATGAAGGATTCTTAACCATCATTGGCCAGAAAAAAAGCCTCTTTAAGTTGTCTACTGGCAAGTATGTGGCCCCTGAACCCATCGAGCATCACCTTGTTCAGTCCCCGCTAGTTGATTGGGCTATGACCGTAGGGAACCAGCACCCTTACTGTGGTCTACTCATTTTTCCTAATCTACAAAGAGTCCAGAAACTGGCGAGAAAACTGAGACTGCATCTTTCCCTTGATGTAGTTTTGGAACACCCGCAGATTGTTGCTGAATATCAGACCCTTGTGGATGCTGCGAGTCAGAAAGTCCCGGCTTGGTCCACTGTGAAACGCTTTCGACTGGTTCCTGCAAGTCTTAACGTTGCCAACGGATTGCTGACCCCAGGGCGACAAATTGACCGCGAGGCGCTGTGTATTGCCTTTGCTGAAGAGATTGAAGCGCTCTATTCCGCAACGCCTACTTCTGTGACCGTCTCTCAGCCGCGATCTCAGGCTGAAGTTTTGCCTTCACTCACCTTAGAAGTGTCCTAGACAAAGCCGCCCATTCCCAATTCCCATACGACGAGGTTAGAAGTCATGTTGAAACCATTCCGTACAGCCGCAGTCCTCGGTGCAGGCGTGATGGGCACCCAAATTGCCGCTCACCTCGCTAATGCAGGTTTAGTGGTTTATCTGCTGGATTTACCTGCATCTGGGGAACATAAAAACGCAATCGTCGAGGCTGCTTTTAAGAAAAGACTCAAGCAAAAGCCACCGATTTTCTTTACTAAAAAAACAGCCCGCCGCGTTATTCTCGGCAACTTTGAAGATGACTGGCACCGACTGACCCATGTGGATTGGGTGATTGAAGCGATCGTAGAAAAACTGGATATCAAGCAAAAGCTGATGGCCCAGTTAGATGGCCACGTTCGTGATGATGCGGTGATCTCAACGAATACGAGTGGGTTGTCGATACAGGCGATCGCTTCAGACCGCTCAGATTCTTTCCGGCAGCGATTTTTAGGGACACACTTTTTCAATCCCCCTCGCTATCTGAAGCTCCTAGAGCTGATTCCCACGGCTGACACCGATCCGCAAATTCTGGAGCGACTGCGATGGTTTGGTCGTCTTCATCTTGGCAAAGGGGTGGTGGTTGCCAAAGATACCCCCAACTTCATCGGCAACCGGATCGGGGTATTTGCCAGTATGTTGGGAATTCGAGCCTTAACGGAACAAGGCTACACCGTTGAAGAGATTGATACGCTTACAGGGCAGTTAGTGGGACGTCCGAAGTCAGCCACATTCCGCACTGCTGATCTTGTCGGTCTTGATACGCTTCTCTATGTCTCTGAAAATCTCTATCCTGCGATTCCCGATGATGAAAGCCGCGCAGTCTTCCAGGTTCCGCAGCTCTTGAGACGGCTGGTAGAAGCTGGCAGTCTGGGAGCGAAAACGGGGCAGGGTTTCTATAAGAAGGTCGGGAAGGACATTCTCTCAGTTAATATCCAGACCCTTGAATATGAGAAAGCTCAGTCGATGCATTTGGGAAACTGGAAAGGAATGGCCAAAATTAAATCCCTTCCTGAACGGCTCCAGAAGCTCTATCAAGATTCGGGTCGTGCGGGAACCTTCTTCCGGCAAACCACGCTCAAGATGCTTAGCTACAGCGCCCACCGGATTCCTGAAATTGCTGATAGCCCCCTTGAAATCGATCAGGCCATGCGCTGGGGATTTGGCTGGCAGCTTGGTCCCTTTGAAATCTGGGATGCACTCGGCTTCGCTACTGTTCTTAAGGACATGGAAGCATCAGGAATAGCGGTGCCGAGCTGGGTTGAACAAATGCATCTGGCGGGCATTGATCGCTTCTATCAGCACGTCGGCGACAACGGTCTTGTTTACCAACCGCTGCACGGCTATCGGGCCACTGAAATGCCAACCGATGAACTCACTGTGGCCCACTTTAAAACCGATCAGGCCCAGACGCTGTGGGAAAACTCAGAAGCAGCGCTGCTCGACATTGGCGATCGCGTGGCACTATTCGAGTTTCGCTCGAAGGGGAATACTCTCGGACAGGTCGTGGTAGATGGCTTTTCAGAAGTGCTGGACATCGTGGAGGCCGGAGACTATCGCGGTCTAGTGATTGGTAACGACGGGGAGCATTTCTCTGCAGGAGCCAACCTTGCGGACATGATTAAATTTTCACTCCAAGACAAGGTGAATGTGTTTACGGACTGTGAGCATGGTGCGATCGCCCACCTCCTCGACCAGTTCCAATCGCTAATGCTGCGGATTCACTATTTCCCAAAACCAATTGTCGCCGCCATTCGCGGTCGGATTCTGGGCGGTGGCTGTGAGCTAGTGATGGCTTCTCCCCACGTTGTCGCAGCAGCGGAAACCTATATCGGTTTGGTGGAACTAAGCGTCGGCCTGATTCCCGGTGCAGGTGGCATTATGACGATGGCTACCTGGGCCGCTGAACATGCCGCCAGCGATGACCCCAGTGATATTCTGGCATTTCTGAAGCAGGCGTTTGAGCATATTGGTATGGCGAAGGTGGCTGGGAGCGCCCATGAAGCTCAGGAATGGGGGTATCTGCCACCCACCGCATTGATTGTTATGAATAGCGATCTCCGATTGTATGTCGCCAAGGAGGAAGTCCTACGACTGGACCATGAAGGCTATGCGCCTCCGCCGAAGCGGAACGCGGTCAAGGTCTTGGGCAAACCGGCCCGAGCCACGTTTGAGACGGCGGCTTATCTGATGCAGAAGGGCGGCTATATCTCTGAATACGATCGCTTCCTTGCCAATCGTTTAGCCTATGTCCTCACTGGTGGAGACCTCTCTGCTCCGGCGTTAGTCTCTGATGACTATCTATTGGGCTTAGAGCGGGAGATGTTTCTACCGCTGTTTAGCGAAAGGAAAACGCAGGAGCGGATTATGCACACGTTGAAGACAAAGAAACCACTTAGAAATTGAGCAGGATGTGGAGATAAGTCAGGGATACAAGCAAATTCCCTACTGAGCACGAGGTAAATAAGATGAACAACGCATATATCGTAAGCAGCGTTCGCACTGCAATCGGCAAAGCCCCCCGTGGCACTCTGCGGAACAGCCGTCCTGATGATTTGGGAGCCACTGCCACCAGGGGGGCACTGGGAAAAGTGTCCCAGCTTGAACCCCATCAAGTCGATGACCTGATTATGGGCTGTTCCTTCCCCGAGGCAGAACAGGGCTTCAACTTAGGTCGTGTGATCGCTATGCGAGCGGGCCTACCCCACTCCGTTGCCGGATGTACCGTCAATCGATTTTGTTCGTCTGGCTTACAAACGATCGCAATGGCCACTCAAGCGATCGCAACCGGGCAAGCAGAGGTGATGGTTGCAGGAGGAGCGGAATCTATGAGCCTGATTCCGATGGGGGGGCATTATCTGACTCCCAATCCAGGGTTGCTGTCCGACGTACCCGAAGCCTATCTGTCGATGGGGCTGACGGCAGAGAATGTGGCGGAGGAATTTCAGATTTCTAGAGAAGATCAGGATGCCTTTGCGTTGCGATCTCATCAAAAAGCCCTGGCTGCGATCAAAAAGGGACGATTCAAGGACGAAATTATTCCGTTCACTTTTAAAGAAACGTCACTTGTAGACGGCCAACCCCAAACCACCGAATTAGTCTTTGAAGTCGATGAAGGTCCGCGTGCCGATACCAGCCTGGAAGCATTGGCCGCACTCAAGCCCATCTTCAAAGTTGATGGCACCGTCACAGCAGGAACCTCTTCCCAAATGTCGGACGGTGCAGCGGCAGCAGTGGTGATGAGTGAGCACCTGGTAAGGGAGCTAGGTATTTCGCCAATGGGCCGACTATTGGGCTTCTCCGTGGTGGGTGTGCCGCCAGAGATTATGGGGATTGGCCCGGTAGAAGCGGTCCCCAAGGTACTCAAGCTGGTGGGATTATCGCTGAGTGATATCGGCATGATTGAACTGAATGAAGCTTTTGCGGCTCAGTCTCTAGCGGTGATCCGTAAGTTGGGGCTGGATGAGGAAATTGTGAACGTGAATGGAGGTGCGATCTCACTGGGGCACCCACTAGGCTGCACCGGAGCCAAATTGACTGCGACCCTGCTGCACGAAATGAAGCGTCGAGGGATTCGCTACGGGTTAGTGACCATGTGTGTGGGGGGCGGCATGGGTGCTGCTGGTGTCTTTGAAAATTTGATGCTTTGATTTCCCTTCTCATTTTTTACCTACCCAGGAGACCACCCCATGATGCTCCTAACATTTCTCATAACAACTCTAATTCTGCTGCTGATATTCATTCTTCTCGGATACATCGGTGCTCCCTTATGGGCTTGGACAATCTATGGTTCAGCAGTAATTGGCACACTCAAAGCACCGATTTGGCTTTGGATCGCTTATGTGATTCTGGCTATAGTGATGAACATTCCGCTTTTGCGTTGCTGGCTTATAACATCTCCAGTGGTCAAGCTAGCTCAATCACTCCAGCTATTTCCTAAAATTTCGGAAACGGAGCGCGCCGCGATCGAAGCGGGAACCACCTGGGTCGATGGTGAATTCTTCATCGGCAAACCTAACTTTCAACGCATCCTAAACGAGCCTTACCCACAACTCACCCCCGAGATCCAAGCCTTCTTAGATGGCCCCGTCGAGCAAGTCTGTCGAATGGCCAGCGACTGGGAAATTTATCAGCGCCAAGACCTGCCTCCCGAAGTGTGGGACTACCTGAAAAAAGAGCACTTCTTCGGCATGATGATTCCCGAAGAATACGGCGGCCTCGGCTTCTCTAATCTGGCCTACAGCGCCGTGATGGCCAAACTTGCCTCGCGTTCCTTTACCCATGTCGCCACCGTCGGCGTCACCAACTCCCTCGGCCCCGCTAAGCTTTTACTCCGCTATGGCACAGAAGAACAAAAGAGTCACTACTTACCGCGTCTCGCCAGCGGTGAAGACATTCCCTGCTTTGCCCTCACCGAGCCCAAGGCTGGATCGGATGCTGCCAGTATTACCTCTAATGGCATGGTATTCAAGGGTGATGACGACCAGCTCTACCTTAAACTCAATTGGAACAAGCGATATATTACGCTGGGTGCGATCGCAACCCTCCTCGGCTTAGCCTTCCAACTCCACGACCCCGATAACCTGCTGGGTAAAGGCAAACATCCCGGTATCACCTGCGCTCTGATTCCTACTGACTTACCAGGTGTCATCCATAACCGCCGCCACGATCCAATGGGCGTACCGTTCTATAATTCGCCATTGGAAGGCCACGACGTGATCGTTCCAGTCGGGCAAGTCATCGGCGGGGTCGAGCAGGCCGGACAGGGCTGGAAGATGTTGATGCAGTCTCTGGCAGCGGGTCGCGGAATCAGCTTCCCGGCCACCTGTACGGGGGTGACCAAGCTTGTGTCTCGCGTAGCAGGTGCCCATGCCGTGGTTCGCAAACAGTTTGGTCTGCCAATTGGTCGGTTTGAAGGGGTCGAAGAACCGCTGGCTCGGATTGGGGGAATAACGTACATCATTGATGCGGTGCGGTTATATACCTGCGGTGCGGTGGATCAGGGGGAACAGCCTGCGGTTGTCAGTGCGATCGCAAAATCCCAAACTACTGAATTAGCACGTCGCGCGGTCATCGACGGCATGGACATCCTGGGTGGCTCCGGCATTTGTCGCGGGCCTCGAAATTTGCTAGCTAATGTCTATACAGCCATGCCCATTGCGATTACGGTGGAGGGGGCCAATATTCTCACCCGCTCTTTGATGATTTTTGGCCAGGGAGCGATTCGCAGCCATCCTTACATTTACGATGAGATTTCGGCACTGGAGAGATCGGATATCGCCACTTTTGATCCGGCCTTCTGGCCTCACCTTGGTCTCATATTCAGCAGTGGTATTCGGGCAGGTTTGCTTAGCCTCACTCGTGGACGGTTAACCCATTCCCTTGGTCAAAGGGAAACCGCGATTTACTATCGCAAACTGGCCTGGGCCTCAGCAGCTTTTGCTAATCTCAGCGATTTCGCAATGCTTTCATTAGGTGGTTCTCTCAAACGTCGAGAAATGCTAACTGGACGCTTTGCAGATATGCTCTCCTGGATGTATCTCGGGTCAGCGACGCTGCGGCGATTTGAAGCGGAGGGGCGACAGGCAGAAGATCTTCCGTTGGTTCATTGGTCAATGCAGTATGCCTTTGCCCAAATTCAACAGGCCATTGAAGGGATAGTAAGTAACCTGTCACTACCGTTGAGCGGATGGGTTTTGAGCTGGTGGCGGTTGAATCCGATTGGGGCACAACCATCGGATCAGTTGGGTCATCAGGTGGCTCAGATTTTGCAGACGCCGGGAGAGGGACGCGATCGGCTAACCAGTGATATCTACATCCCCAATCACCCTGAGGAAGCCGTGGGGCGACTGGAACAGGCGTTGCGCTTATCGGTGCAGGCAGAATTCATTATCAAGGAGATTAAGAATGCTATTACGATAGGGCAACTTCCCAAATCTAAGCCAATAGAACTTGTTGATGCTGCCCTTGAAGAAGGTGTAATTGATGCTGACGAAGCGACACAGCTCCGTAAGGCAGAAGCGTCACGCAGTCATACTATTCAAGTGGACTCCTTCACATTAGAAGAGTATCAACAGAGGCACTCTACAATGGAAGCGGAACAGATTATTATGCTATCGCCTAGAATACATTAATTTAGGTTATTTGTACGAATTTATAGGCTTATACCAGTCTTTTTCTAAGGTCAGCATAATAATCTGTTCCGCTTCCTCCATGTAATGTAAACGGAGTTTTGCTTAGGGTAAGCAATCAGCCTATTCCTCTATGAAGTCAATTCAAATATTTCACAACAAATTCATTGGTTAATATCTTTTTTTTATTAAATTGGTTATATACTTCCTTCCATTTTTTGATCATAGGATATCTTTGGTGAATACTTTCAGCACTAATGTTAAGTGGAATGTTTTTCCCAAGGTGAAAACGTGTTAAAGCAGTCCCGTTGAATTTATCAAAAATTGCCACTATTCCTTTATATATATCTTCAGGTTCATTTGGAATATTTGGGAAGCCGAGTGCTATAAATACTCTCTCTTCATCAGAATAAAAAGGACTCAGATAATTTTTATCATATTTCACTGTTCGGATATGAACAGGAAATTCTAAGAATATTTCTGAAGATTTAAGATTATCAAGAAAGAATTGCGATAGCTCACTTATTATGGAGTCGAAATTATCAGTCGTTGTAATTATTTCACCTTCATTTAAATTTTCCCAAGGATTTCTTGTGAAGCTCTCAACTAAGCTACTTGGCTTATCGTCAATAAAATCTTCATTTGGTAATAGCCTATAAAAGAGAAAGCTAAGTAATCTAGTAATTATTTTATTGAAGTTTGAACCGCCTTTAATTAATTTTAACAAATTGGGATATATATAATTAGATACAATTGAAAGAAAAAAGTTGCTAATGCTTTTGCTTATCTTATTTGTATTGATCGTATCCATAGTTTCCTTTCTTTTAAGGAGATAAGCCTTCTTATTGTATGGAAACCAATATGCTTGCACATGATTATATTCTTTTGTATTTCCCAGAAAATCTTTTATAAGTTCAGATTGTTCTACCATGTTAGATATAGATCGGAGATTTGTGATTTTTTCAACATAAATCCGAACAGTAGTTACTACACCAACAGCACCTATTCCTGCACCAATTGCAAAAAATAATTCAGGCTTATTATCCTTACTAATATTTTCATGATAAATTCCATCTGTATCAATGATGTCATAAGAATAAACCTGATCGCAGAATCCACCGTAAGCATTGCCTGTTCCATGTGTATTGGTTGAAATTAGCCCTGCAATTGTTTGAAAGGTTGTTGTCCTTATTGGTGCAGAAAAGTCGTGAACACCCTGCTAGGAAAGGATAACTAGTCCGTTAGAGGGATGGAGTGAAACGTACAATGTGAGGCTTAATTACC
>NZ_JANQOY010000061.1 GCF_028285565.1 Acaryochloris sp. IP29b_bin.148 | reverse complement strand
CTGACTATTGACATTGGGATACATGCTGGCGAACCTAAGCTTGTGGAAATTGGCGGGGTCAACAGCTGGGGGATTTATGGATCGAACGTGGCTGATTTTGTTGCTGCTATGGAGGAAGAAGCCATAGACCGTTGGGAAGACTTGAGCTGAGCACAGGCTACATGGTCTCTGCTGTCATTGCGACAAGTTACGGCTTCGCGATCGCGTGAAGGCCATCCCCAGCTGGCGTCAGATGCTGAGATCGTACATTTCCCGAAACTTCTGCCTCCTGCAATCGTAAGTTACGCCTGTTGGCATGGGCTTTGGCACACTGGAGGTTGCGTTTGTTAGGGCATCAAACAGCACCCATGCTAATGATAAGTGCTGTTTGATGATCGAACTTATGCGAGCTTAGCTAAGCTATTCTATAGGCGATTCAGCCTTGTCTGGGCTGCATCTTTAGACCATTTTGATAGAGCGAGAGTGCTAAGCATATCGATATTTTTGGCTGCAAAATAGGTTGAGCGCTTCATCTCAGTACAGACTAGTCTTGAGGTGTCAGTATATTGAAGTCGGTAAGCTGCGTAGGATAATTTTTTATGGGATCCATTCAAGTCTCACGGGGGACACGCGATATTCTGCCAGAGGAAGTGATCTATTGGCAGCATGTGGAAGCAACCGCTCGTGAACTTCTGCACCAAGCTGCTTACCGAGAACTCCGAACGCCAATCTTTGAGCAAACCAACCTCTTTGAGCGAGGAATTGGCGAAGCCACGGATGTGGTGGGCAAGGAAATGTACACCTTTAAGGATCGTGGCGATCGCTCTATTACTCTCCGCCCTGAAGGCACGGCTGGTGCCGTACGGGCCTACATTGAACATAAACTGTATGCCCAAGGGGGTGTGCAGCGGCTGTGGTATATCGGTCCTATGTTTCGCTACGAGAGGCCCCAGGCTGGACGACAGCGTCAGTTTCATCAAATTGGGGTGGAGTCTTTGGGGAGCACTGATCCCCGTGCGGATGCAGAGGTGATTGCGATTGCTTCTCAACTCCTCCAAGCTCTGGGTGTACCTCAGTGGACGCTATCACTGAACTCTCTAGGGACCGCTGCAGATCGACAGCAGTACCGAGACGCCTTGGTCAACTATCTCAATCAATACAAGACTGACCTGGATCCCGATTCCCAAGATCGCCTGCAGCGTAATCCTTTACGAATTCTGGATAGTAAAGACCCAAAAACCAAAGAAATTGCCCAAACAGCGCCTAATATATTGGATTATTTGGGTGAGGACTCCAAGCAGCACTTTGATCGCGTGCAGCAGCTCCTTACCGATCTAGACATCGCCTACCAACTCAATCCCTGTTTGGTGAGAGGGTTAGATTATTATACGCATACTGCCTTTGAGTTTGAGTTAGATGGACTTGGCAATCAGGCAACGGTTTGTGGTGGAGGCCGATATGATCGCCTGGTGGCTGAGTTGGGGGGACCCGAGACTCCGGCTGTGGGGTGGGCGATTGGTATGGAGCGGCTGATTTTGCTCTTGCAAGATGCCCAGATTACCTTAAATCAATCTTTAGATTTTTACTGTGTGGCACGGGGGGCAGCGGCAGAAGCCCAAGCCTTACTGATTTGCCAAAATTTGCGAAAACAAGGGTTTTCTGTGGAAATGGACTTAAGCGGTAGTGCCTTTGGCAAGCAACTCAAGCGAGCCGATCGCAGTGGGGCTGTGGCCTGCTTAATTTTAGGTGAGACAGAAGCTTGCGATCGCACCGTTCAGCTTAAATGGCTGACCTCAGGAGAGCAGGAATCCTTATCTCAAAACGATCTTAATACCCAGGCTGATCAGCTTCAAACTAGGATGGTGGCTGCTAGATCTAAACTTTCTACCTAATCATCCTCCATTCGGCACCAGGATCGGTTAAACTGTGCTGCAAGTTGCAGTCCCTTGACAATTTCTGAGAAATATGGATCCTTGAACTGTGGCTGTGTGGAGTAGGACATAAACTGAGATGACAGTGGACTTAGAATTTTTGATTCAGAAAGAAGGTGATTTTGCCTGGTTACCATTAGAGTCTTCGACCGTTGAGATTTTAGTGGGCCGATATCAGATCATTGCTCAAGCTAGCGAGGCGGACTGCCCCATCCAAGTCCACATTCGTCATCAGTATGTCCAGGATGGCATTTGGCAAGAAGTCGTCCAGCAGCAACTCCTGCGCACCGATTCCCAAGGCAGAATAGAGGTTTTACCCTCCACGTTTCTCCACCAAGGGCGTTGGAGTATTAGCTGTTTGGTGGATATTGAGGCACAACGTTCTGCTACTGACTTAGATCGCCATTGCATCCAATTGCAAGTCTTAGAGCAAGAAATTGATCTCGATCGAGACTGGGAGTTTCTTGACGCCCTCCATCAGCCCCTCGAATCTCACCCACAAGCGTTACAGAGTGCCAACTTCCTATCCCCCCTTCAATCAGCAGATATTACGTCGCAGACGGCTTGGAATAATCTCCATCTAGATCCCCCCCTTACGCCCCTCGCGTCTTGTGAGGAAAGCATTTTTGAAAGCATCAACGATATCTCCTTTTTGGACGAGATTACGCAATCTGAGGGCGATTTATCGGTGGAGGCAAACCTTCTGGATGGGGCGTTAGAACAAGCGCCCAATATCCTTGCTGATACTCCGATCGATCACACAGATGACATTGAGCAAACAGCCAAGCCAGATAAACCCGCACAGCATGTTCAATCGGCTCTACCCCAGCTTCCTGTCCTGCCGAAAGAGACTCCCCCAATTCGGTTGCAAATTTCGCCAGGGTTGATTTTGCCCCCTGCACTCTTCACGCCTGAAGCCGCAGCAGATGAACTTCCACCGCCTCAGCTGCCCGTGTTTCCCCATCTCGATCGTTGGGAAACACTCTCATATCAAGAATTATCCATTGCGCTGGGCCGCCTCTATTGGAGTAAGCTGGATACCTACGGCGAAGCCATTGATCTTGATTTTGAATCTTTGGAGCTGCAAGAGCGGTTCTTACAGTCTCTCCAGGAATTAGCGATTCAAAAAGCTCGAACTAAAGAGTACCCGTCTAGCTCCCCAAAAACTGAGCAGTCGGCTGCTGACCAGGGCCATACTGTAACAAAAGCCCTTGTCCCTTTTAATCCTGACCAGAAATTCTAGCAACGTAGTGGGTTGAGAACCTGTTATGCGTATTTGGCTGATTAGCTTTCTCCTCCTCCTAGCTTTGGCTAGGGGACTAGATTGGCTCCACCACCTAACCTTACCGTTTCCTCTCCTGTTATTAGGGGGAGCGATGCTATCGATTTTATCGAATGAAGCGACTTTAGCAGGGTTACCGTGGAGTCCTAAAGCACAACCATCTCAATCTCAATCTCAAACGGCTATTACCGAGAAAACCTAAGAGATAGATCTGGGTCATCTTTTCTTGGTATGACCATCTGAGCATCACCACAAGCATTCAAATAAAGAGGTGCCCCTATGGACACCTCTTTGGCCTTTTTAACTAGATAGGTATAATCTCAGAGTCTTTATGCCTCATCCAGCGCTGCAATTCCAGGGAGGACCTTACCCTCTAGCAGCTCTAGACTAGCCCCTCCACCCGTGGAAATATGGCTCATTTTCTCGGCGACACCCACTTTTTCAACCGCAGCTACGGAGTCACCGCCACCGATGATTGTATCTGCCCCAGTGCCAGTAATCGCGGCTAAACTATGGGCTACAGCATCAGTCCCCGCAGCAAATTTATCGAACTCAAACACACCCATCGGTCCATTCCAAATCACTGTTTTGCAATCTGAGAGGGCCGCTTGGAATTCCTTCACGGAGTTAGGGCCAATATCTAAGCCCATCCAACCATCGGGAATCGCATCAATGCTAACCGTTTGGGCATTCGCATCTGCTGCAAAATTATCGGCGACTACCACATCAGTAGGCAGTAAAAGCGCCACTCCTTTTTCTTTGGCTTTAGCCTCTAAAGAACGTGCTAAATCCAGTTTGTCTTCTTCAACCAAAGATTTACCGACTGCTAAGCCACGAGCCTTATAGAAGGTAAAGATCATGCCGCCACCAATCAGCAGCTTGTCTACCTTGTCAAGCAAGGTTTCAATCACACCAATTTTACTGGAGACCTTGGAACCGCCAACAATTGCAGCCAAGGGACGCTGTGGGCTCTCAATCGCAGCTTGCAAATATTTCAGCTCTTTTTCAATCAAATAACCGGCTACAGACGGACTGAGGTGATGGGTAACCCCTTCTGTAGAGGCGTGAGCGCGGTGTGCGGTACCAAACGCATCATTGACATATAAGTCAGCGACAGAGGCTAATTGACGGGCAAATTCTGGGTCATTGGCTTCTTCGCCAGCATGAAATCGAACGTTTTCGAGCAGAGCCACTTGACCATTTTGCAGCGCTCCGACTTTCGCCGCGACCTCATCTCCAATGCAGTCATCACATTTGGTCACGGGCTGACCGAGCAATTCAGACAGGCGAGCGGCGACAGGTGTCAAACGCATGGATTCATTGACTTGGCCCTTAGGACGGCCAAAGTGGCTGGCAAGGATGACTTTGGCTCCCTTCGAGGTTAAATCTTGAATCGTTGGCAGAGCTGCCCGAATGCGGGTATCGTCAGTGATTTTGCCATCGCCGTCTAGGGGCACGTTAAAGTCGGCACGTACAAGCACCCGTTTACCGGATAAATCGGCTGATGTTAAATTGGCTATTGTCTTCTTGGACACAGTAAAAATCTCCTAAATGCGTCTATTGCGTTTTATTACCCTCCATGGCAGAGCGCATGGGGTGTTGGCATGATGATGATTGGGATAAACCCACACTCAAACTGTTGTCGGTCGGGTTGGTTGTTAATGTGAACTGATTCCGTGCCGTCCATATTTTACCGGAGTCCGTACCCTGGAGTAGAGCTTCATGTTTAAGACGATTTTGTTCCCTATCGATCAAAGTCGAGCGTCTCAGGATGCTGCTGAGAAGGTGGCCGAGGTCGTCAAATTCTGCAATGGTAAACTGGTTATTCTCTCAGTGGAAGCTGAAGCTGAGGCAGCTGAGGGAAATATGCCTGACGGCCAAGCTATTGATCAGCTGCTCCAAAATGCCAAGATCGCCTTTTCCGATTGGGGGATTGCTGCTGAAACCATGAAGCAAAAAGGAAGACCCGCTTTTTGTATTTGTGATTTCGCCGATGAGATTAATGCGGACTTGATTGTTATGGGGTGCCGGGGCGTGGGCCTAACTGAGGAAGGGGCTGCAGAAAGTGTGAGTAACCGCGTGATTAATCTTGCGCCCTGCCCAGTGATGGTGATTCCTTGATAGGTAACCTTGATTTAGACATCACCATCCTGGCGTGGGTGATAGCAGTGCATTCACATTTGGGTTAGTTCAAGAATCACATCACAGCGGTAGTTATCTGCCAATGAGGTGAGTACATCTTTCAAATCATGATGTTCAGGGCTAATATCATTCAATAACTTTTTAATGCCATCCGTATCCAAATTGATGGCTTGTTGCTGCAGCTGCTCCAGCCACATTGTGGACATGGTTGAGATCAACTTAGCTTTGAGATCCTGTTGCTTGGGGAGAGATAGGGAATCGCTATAGGTGAGCGGTGTGGTTAATTCCTCATACAAGTATTTCACCCCAAGATGTTCGGTCATTTTTTGTAAAAGTACGGCTTCATTGCAGGGTTTATGTAGAAAGTCATTACAACCATAAGCGAGTGCTTTCTCTTTGTCTTCTTCAAAGGCATTGGCCGTCAGTGCAATAATAATCGGCTGTGGGATATGGGTGGTCTCTCTAATCTGCTGGGTTGCCTCTAAGCCACCCATAACAGGCATTTTTATATCCATCCAAATTAAGTGAGGATGCCAATCTTGCCATATCTCGATAGCTTCAAGGCCATTTTGGGCAGATTTCACTAAAAAGCCGATGGTTGCCAGCAAAGTCACTAATAAACATCGGTTATCAGCATGATCTTCCACTACTAATATGCGAAAGATCGGTTGATGAGGATGAACTTGTAGCACCCGCTGTTCTGGTGATGGTGGGAGGGGATGGGTCGAACTCACGATAACGGGAATCGCAAAAGAGAAGGTTGCTCCCTGGTTGACCTGGCTAGAAACGGATAATTCGCCTCCCATCAATTGCACAAATTGGCGACTGATCGATAATCCTAAGCCTGTCCCATGTACGCCCTGATGCGATTGTTTACTCACTTCAGTTTGATAGAAGGGGTGGAAAATATGCTCTTGATCTGCGGCGGAAATGCCTGGCCCAGTATCTTGTACGGAGAAGGATAGTAGGCACGAAGAGCCTGTTTCAGAAGTATCTTCTCTTGATGCTTCAGGGTAGGAACAGAGGAGGGTGAGTTGGACTTGTCCCTCTTCTGTGAATTTAATGGCGTTGCCTAGTAGGTTAATTAAAACTTGACGCAATTTTTTGGCATCAGCTTGAATATATTGAGGGACGATTGTTGAGTATTGAAATTGAAGTGCAATTTTTTTGGAAAAAACTCGTTGTTGAAATAGATTATAGAGGCCTTCTAGAAAGTGATGTAAGTTAAAAATAGCTGACTCTAATACGATCTGCCCTGATTCAATTTTAGACATCTCTAAAATGTCATTGAGTAAGGCTAATAGATGCTCACCACTGTTATTAATAATGCTCAGCTTATTAAGATGGGCAGAGGTTAGACTCGCATCACGGCTGAGCAATTGTGAGAAACCTAGAATTGCATTCAGTGGTGTTCTCAGTTCGTGGCTCATATTGGCCAAAAAGGTGCTTTTGGCAAGATTGGCGCTTTCAGCCATTTCCTTGGCAGCCACTAGTTTTTGAGCGCGTTCATCGGCCAGTTTATGGGCTTCTGCTAAGGCAGTATTTTTAGCTTGCAGAAGAAAGAGGAAATCGGATACCCGATCATGCACGGCAAAGTGGTTTAACTTTAAATTTAATGCTTTAAGTTCTTGGATTTCCGTGACCCAAAGAGAGCCGAGAAAAAAAATCAAGTTGGTATCAACAACATGCATCATTTGTCCTTGCAATTGCATGCTGACCTTTAAACAGTCCAAAATCAAGAGAGAGCGACAGGGGTTGCTGAGGCTGGCAAATGTTGGCTGTAGTGGCGGTCTTTGAATATCGAATTGTTGCTGAAACTGACTTCCCCAAATATCTGGAATGAGATGTTGGAGAGAGGTGCCAGCCTGAATGATTTCTAGCTTTTCGTTGAGGACGAAATGGAATGGAAAAGCTGCTGCAAATTGCTCCGGCGGCAGATTATGTTGAACGGCAGATAATAAGGCACTAGCGTTGATAGGTGACTGAGAACACATCGTGATCAGCTCCCTGTTCTCGATCTTGGGTTTGGGTCACTTCTACGCAGGTGGTAAATCGTTCCCCTAGTCCTTCCAACAGTCCTGATACCATGGGAGCCATGCCTTGCCGATGAGAATAATAATGTAGGTTTAAGGTGTTTAACTGTTGGTCGCTACATTGGAAGGAAGGAGGCTGCATCTTGGGGAAAATCACCCCCAGCCGACTATGTAAATCATCCAAATTGTCTAGAAATTCGGGTAAATCATTGCCTGCTAGGTCCATCATTTCACCGTAACCTTCTTGGCCGGTGAATTCTACCCAATATTTGCCAAAGTCCTCCATAATATCTGCTGTAGAACGCTGTAATACTTGACTGGCAGATTTGACCAGACGATGTGTGAGGTCATCGGGATAGCTCTCTAAGCTAATAAAGTTGTCGGCTTCAGTTTCGGCTATTGTTTTAATGGCTTTCCATGTTTCTGCACCGTAGTGATCACAGACCATTTCTTGGATTGCTTTGTTGACTAGACCATACATAAATATCCCCCCACACTTGCAATCGTTTCTTCTACTATTCCCCACTATAATCTTGAACTTTATGTTTGAGCCGCAAGATAAATCAGGACTGGAAATATAGACTTATCCTGCTAGACTATATGCAGAAAAAATTTATCGCAACAGGCTTAATGCCTTAATAAAGTCTCTATAGAACCCATTTGACATCTTTTGGTACAGTCTCGACAATGGTAAGTGTCGTCCATTCTAAGTCCTATGGCTTATGCCAGCAGTCTGAGCGATTTAGAATAGGAACTCCTGGAACCGCTGTTACCTACGGTTCTGCCTCCCAAGCAAAAGACTCGCCCGCTCGAATGGAATTATCGAGATCTCATTGATGGAATGCTCTAGGGTAGGGCAAATACAAGGCTGAGTCATAGCGCAATTTGGAGACCTAATGAAGTCTCATCCGGCAGTCCATTTGCACGGCATAGTTGTTGCCACAGGGAGCATCAAGGGCCAGATGAGTCGGTGATATGCTCCCAAACACCAGCTCCAGCAAAGTCGTGATCATGCTTTTGATGTGCAGCAGTTCTTGATTAAGGCTCACAAGTATTTTGTCTTTATTTTTGGAGTCTGTGGGCCGACCCCGTTTCTTCCGAGCTTTGGGAAGGGGGTGAGGCTGAGGGGTGAATCACCGACTCAATAAATACTGGGTAGGTATGACCTGGTTTGATGCTCACTAACGATAAGTCAAAGAATGCGAGACCAGGAATGGTTGGCTGATACAAACTCAAAAAAGCAACCTAGGTCATAGGTGTGTTTGCCAGATTTGGTCACCACGACTTTATCTCCCACGATGAAGATAGGTATCATGGCGACGCCAACCGTGTTGACGCAAAAATACCCAGAGGAGGTTGGGACAGCAGATGGTTGTGTAGAAAAAACACTGGACGTTCCGATAGCTATCTCCCTTGCCCGCCCAGCGGGATAGACCTAGCATCGGCACACGACCCTCATGGCCAACACGGCGCTGATAATGCTGCTTAATTGCTCAGGCTACAGGCAATCTAAAAGCGTTAGGATTTCAATCATGGGCTTTAGCGATACTGGATTAAGAGTAATTCCAAGTGTCCTATCGAAAGCCCTCTTGACTAATACCTAGTGCTCATATCCTTAGCTGGCGAAGGTATTGTTATACCGGCTCCATCATCCACCCGATTGCTGAAATAGCGTTTAAGCAGGATAGACCTTGACAATGATCAATTCACCCAAACTGTTCACGCAGGGAATAGCGCTGACTTTGATGGGCGCAGTGGCCTGTACAGCCCCACAAGTCGGGCAAACATCCCTTGTTTCCCAATCGGATGCTGAGACCGCCCAAACTGGATCGGCATGCACCTTGGTGGATGACGGCTTCGGTCCTCAGGGAACGGTGCAGGTGCGAGTGGAAGAAGTGGTAACGGGGCTAGAGGTGCCTTGGGGAATTGCTTTTTTGCCCAAGGATGAGATGTTGGTGACGGAGCGGCCCGGTCGGATTCGATTAGTGCAAAAGGGGCAACTGCGTCCCCAGCCCATTGCCACCGTCAACGTCAGTGATCGTGGCGAAGGGGGACTATTGGGAATCGCTACCCACCCTGACTTTGCCCAGAATCGGTTCTTCTATATCTATTTTACGGCCTCCGCAGAAGCTGGATCGGTGAATCGGGTTGAACGTTGGCGGTTGTCTGAGGATGGAGTGCAGGCGACGCGCGATCGCATCATTGTCGACAACATCCCCGTTGCTCGATTTCATAACGGTGGACGAATCCGGTTTGGCCCAGATGGAATGCTCTATATTGGCACGGGTGATGCCCGAGATCCTGACCTGTCTCAAGATGTCAACAGTTTAGCGGGTAAGATATTGCGGGTTACTCCAGAAGGACAGATCCCCGCCGATAATCCTTTTTCAAATAATCCAGTCTATATTTCGGGGATTCGCAATACCCAGGGATTTGATTGGATGAATCCATCCACCCTTTGGGTGAGCGATCACGGTCCCAGTGGTGAGTTGGGCCGTTCGGGGCATGATGAAGTGAGCATTGCCCAAGCGGGAGATAATTTGGGGTGGCCCACAGTCTATCGATGTGACGCTAAACTTGGATTGGTTCCTCCTACCCTTACCTGGCGTCAGGCCCTTCCTCCTGGCGGTGCTGCGGTATACACAGGCCAGGCAATCCCAGAGTGGAAAGGTAGCTTTATGGTGGCGGCACTAGGGGCCAAGCAGTTGCAGCGGATTGTAATTGATCCACAATCAGGGCAGTTGCAGCAGCATGAAATCTATTTACAAGGTCAGCAAGGGCGCTTGAGAGAAGCGGTTATGGGACCGGATGGTGACTTATATGTGACGACGAGTAATTGCGATGGCCGGGGTTGGTGTCCAGCAGAACGAGATAAGATTCTGCGCATTACTCGCTAACCGATGGCCTTGAAGAGAAAGCAAGGTCAGGATTTAACGGGGAGGGGCTATGAGGATGAGGTTTATATTGAGTAAAGAGGGTAGATGCCGAAAAACAGTTTCTGAGGGGAAGAGATTATGGTTAGGACTGGGATTGGTTCAGGTGGTCTAGATTTACTGGAAATCCTACTGAGTGGCCCTGAGGCTTGGAATCAATGGCGTAGGGATAATTCAGATATTCAGGTCAACCTCTGCAAAGCTAACCTCCGCGATGCCAACCTCAACAACGTCAACCTCAGCCATGCATACCTCCAAAATACAAATCTCAATAGCGCTAACCTCGATAACGCCAACCTCAGCAACGCCAACCTCAGCAACGCCAACCTCCATAATGCAAATCTCGGCAGAGCAAATCTCAGTAGTGCCAGCTTCTACAACGCCAACCTCAGCCATGCCGACCTCGACAACGCCAACCTCAGCAACGCCTTTCTCAGCTATGCCAACCTCAGCCATGCATACCTGAGAGCGGTTGATCTCAGCCATGCCAACCTCGGCCATGCCAACCTTAGCAATACTGATCTCAGCTATGCCAACTTCAGTAATGCTAACCTCAGCATGGCTAACCTCAGCAATGCCGATCTTAGGGGGACCGACTTTTGGAGTGCCAACCTCGGCATCATCATGAAGTGAATCTCTGATTCTTTGACAGTAAAATTAGGAATGAGAAAGAACTACGCTACATTGGTCTCATTTGAATATTCTCTTATTCATACTTTTATGCTTTAAAAAATTACCCAGTGTTAAATAGATCAATGATGGATAAATTCTCTTTTTTATATCAAGAGAATTCTGCCAAGAAATGACCGGATCGACTACAGGCAAGGTGATCAAGGATTGTATTTCCAGCTTGATACTTGTCTACCAGCTCCAGGATTTAAAGATATATTTCAGATGCCGAATCTTCCTAGCTTTTAGTTGATGAGTAAACAAGTGTATTTGGAAATAACCAACAAAAAACTAATGCCATGCGAGATGTTTTGATCTTTGAATGGTATAAGTTTGGAGGTTATTTAAAACGTTTTTACTGTCAGTTAGGAGAATATAATGAGTACTCAATCTATTGAGAAAAGATGTGTCTTATTATGTAAAGGTGTTCCCACCCGAGACTGGTATGCTTGGAACAACTTAATGCTGCCAAAACCCGATGATTTTCATGTGATTGGTGAGGTGCAAGTCAGTAACCCAGGTGTTTTGGCTATGCTGTATCCTAAAGAACCTCAAGGGATTAATCCTGATATCCTGCTGTTGGATCTGATTCTTGTACAGCAACCTGGAATTTGGCCACAAGTTGTCACATGGGTGACGGCTCGATACGATAAAATCCTGTTTAATAGCACTTTCAAGAATGTTGAGATCTTTTGTGAAGACAAAAAGATTGTAGATATTACGGTGAGAGATATCCACTAGAATTCCAAGGAGGATATTGTGCAGTTTATCCTAATATATCCTTCGAGATAATATGATTAATTTGCTTTGCTGATGTAAACCCTCTGCACTTTAGAACATGGTTGCCTCATCACTCAATCTCCTTCATGAGCTTGGGTGATTTTTCCTCTAAAGACCACATAGTTGTAGATGTTGTAGAACAACATAATTGGAATTAAAAAACCAATAAATATGATCATGAAAACGAGGGCACTGGGAGACGCTGCTGCCTGATAAATCGTAACTTGTGGGGGGATAATGTACGGGAAGATAATCAACCCTAATCCCACAAAGGAGAGCAGAAAAATTAGGACTGTCCACACAAAGGGCATGCGCTCTTGCTCCTGGCCTAGACTGCGTAACAATAAGGCCACTAATACGCTGCCTAAGAGCGGGATGGCGGCAAAAAGGTAGAGCAGATCAAACATGCGATCGCGGATCGGTTCATAAAAGATAGGTGTACTCACCGTAATAAAGATTGCACCTAAAAATGTGGTGACCGCCGCCAATTTAGCCGTTTTATAGTGAGTTTGCTGCAGCGCTCCCGTGGTTTTCATCACTAAATAGGTAGAACCAATCAGCACATAGCCTTGAATTAGCGTCAGCGCCACCAGGATTGATTTCCAGCTTAGCCAATCCCAAATGCCGCCCACAAAGTGACCTGCGGCATCTACCGCGATGCCCTCAAACACCGTTCCTACGGCAAATCCCTGGCCGAGGGCAGCCAAGAAACTGCCAGCACCAAAAGCAAGATTCCACAGCCGTTTACTGCGGACTGAATTTTCCCGAAACTCAAAGGCAATGGCCCGTAAGATTAACCCACCCACCATCACGCTAACGGGAATATATAAAGCATGCAGCACTGTGGCATAGGCCAAGGGAAACGCGCCAAACAGCGTACCGCCCACCAGCACCAGCCAGGTTTCGTTGGCATCCCAAATATTGCCCAAACTGGTCATCAAAATACTGCGGCTTTCTTCATCTGAAGCTGTTAAGGACAAAATCCCTACCCCCAAATCAAAGCCATCTAAGGTGACGTACAGAAACAAAAACAGCCCCAGAATTACAAACCACACCTGAGGCAGAAAATGCTCTAATGCTTCCATAACGGCTCCTCTACTATTGGGCTTCTACTGCTGGGCTTCCACTGGACGCTGATCGGGCTGATGCTGCATTGGCTCTAGGTTGTCTTGGCTAATGGTTAGCGGTAAGGGCAAGTCTAAATTTGGACCTTTTCGAATAATCCGACTGCCAAAATACAGCGCCCCCACAAATAACAGGCTATACATGCCAGCAAATCCCAATAGGGAGGTTAACACCTCTGGTGCTGGGAGGGGGGTGGCCATATCGGCGGTGCGCAGCTCACCATAGACGGTCCAGGGTTGCCGTCCCACACAGCGGACAATCCAGCCACATTCCACCGCCACATAGCCCAAGGGGGCAGCAAAAAGCCATCCCCACAGCATCAGTTTTTGGTTAGAAATTGCCTCAGCCTTTAGCTGGCCTCGCAGCCACCGCCACAGACTAAACCCCATTAGGCCTGCTAAGAACACACCAATCCCACTCATAATCCGAAAAGAATAGTAAATTAACCCCACCATATGGGGCCGATCCTGCGGTTGCCATTCCTTTAAGCCTTTAACAGGCTCCGATAAAGTGGGTTTTAACTCCAATAGATAGCTGAGCATACCGGGCACTTTGACTTCCCACTGATTGCGCCCTTCCTGATTATTGGGTAAGGCTACTAGACTCCAGGCAGGGGAGGAGCCAGCGGGGATAGTCTCCCATTGGGCCTCCATCGCCGCCAACTTCGAGGGCTGGTAATGATAGACCTGCTCAGCACTGAGGTGACCAATAAAGATTTGCAGGGGGGCTACAATCAGTGCGATCACAAGCACCACTTTTAGCGATCGCACAAAAAATTCTGGATGACGACGGTTGAGGATATACCAAGCACTAATGCCGCCAATTACAAATAAGGAAGTTTCCAGGGTGGCAAAAAACATATGCAGAAAACTATTCAGCATAAAGGGATTGAGAATTGCCTGAAAGTAATTGCTGACGATAAACTTGCCCGCCACAAACTCGCCACCAGCGGGGGTCTGTAGCCAGGAATTCGCCGTTAGGATCCAAAAGGTGGAAAGATTCGCCCCAAAGGCCACCATGATCGTGGCCAGCCAATGCATCAAGGGCGGGACTCGATCCCAGCCAAACAGCATAATCCCCAGAAATCCCGCCTCCAGCATAAAGGCCATCGCCCCTTCAAACCCGAGGATGCTGCCAAAAAAGTCCCCCACCGCTTCTGAGAAGGGTGCCCAATTGGTGCCAAATTGAAACTCCATCGGTAAGCCAGAGGCCACGCCAATGCCGAAATTTAGAACATAGAGCTTGGCCCAAAAGCGGGCATGGAGGTAATAGTCTCGCTGGCGGGTTTTTAACCACAACCCTTCAATCACCACCAGATAAATGGCCATTCCCGTAGAGAGGACGGGCCAGAGCATATGAAAAATCGCTGTCAGGGCAAACTGCATCCGCGACAGCACAACCGTATCCGATAAAAATTCCATAAAGGTAACCTGTTGACAGGGACGAGCATCAATGGCTCATCTCTCAACCCTTGTAACAGATCTGCTTTAGACTTTGCTAACGACGGATGGTAGAACTTAAAGACGGGAAAATCAGACTTTCACAGGACCCTGGTAATCAAGCTCGCTTTTTCGATACATCTCTACGGCCAAAGAGGCCAAAAAAGACAAAATATCTAAGGCTGCTGGTCACCACTACTCATTAGACCTTTTGCATGAATAGCGCCCAATCTTGCGTTGGCCCCTCGATCCCCCAATTCTGGGGGGAGAGTATTGAAAGATCCCGTTGTGGTCACCAGTATTCACGGGCCAATCTTGCAGGCTCGAAGGTACAGATAGTGAGCTGATCCAGGTCAACTTTCTAAGAGCAGGATGCGATAAAGCTGTTCTCCCCCCAGAATTGTCCCTATGGTGGATGGTGTGGCCAGCGATCGCAAAAATGGCCCTCCCGTACTCTTGAAGTACCACCACCAAGAAACGGAGCA
>NZ_JANQOY010000057.1 GCF_028285565.1 Acaryochloris sp. IP29b_bin.148 | reverse complement strand
CGATCCATAAATCCCCCAGCTGTTGACCCCGCCAATTTCCACAAGCTTAGGTTCGCCAGCATGTATCCCAATGTCAATAGTCAGCATGTTCATACCAGTGACGTCCAAGGCTTGTGCAACACTCTCTGCAACGGATCTTATTTCCTGAGGCACTTCAGAGTATGGCTCGTATCCAGACGAGCTGCAGCAGAAGAACTTACCGTTTCGGCAAAAGCAACGGTATTCAGCCTCAAATAAAACCACTTCAGAGGCCACAGCTAGATTATGTTGATGATGTGAGTAAGTCTTTACCCAATGTGAAAGCTCTTGGGTGTTTAAGACCTCCGCTGGAAAAAGCTTGTAATTGGTATCGGAACGGACAAAAAAATGATCTCCGAACATCCTTTGCAGGGGTAGATTGGGTAGTGCCCCAAAGGGTGCAAATAGGAAAGCACGCCCTAAAAAAGGATAGATGTAAGAATAGTAGTTAGAACACCTTAGACCCAAATAATCGTCAAAAATAGCTGGGCTGAGCGGTGGATGTCTGAGCAAGCGTGTCATCGCAAACATCGTCCCGTAGCCCACAATCCAATCTTCAGTCTCTGGCCATCTACCTAGCATTACATCGTGCTGATCGATGATGATGGGCTCTATTTTCTTATGTTGTCTTAAATATTCTGCAACTATCTCCGATGCTGGGAACTCTGGGTGCAAGTCTATCAGCCAACGCAAGGTCTTCATGAGATTTATACTTGAGAGCTGCCTTCAACCTCATCAGACATTTAGGTCGATAAAATGGTCTCCAATAAAATTTTCTGAATGTAGAAAACCACTAGCAAAATAACCGGAACTAAAATCATTGCAGTACGAACGGTAAAGCCAAGAATATCGATCAAGGCAGTATTCATGACTAGCACTGTCGTCGTGAATGCAATCACCAAGATAATCATCAGAAATTCAAAATTTCCCGCACCAAACAGCGTGACAATCAACTGAAATATTGTAAAAGGCAGGATAGAAACTGCTGTAACAAAAACCATTTGCTTAACATTGATCTGGCCTTTGAATATTTTTTGAATAGCAATAAAGACTCCCGACATAATAACGACGGGCAAGGCCGATAACACAATGATTTTTAGATGATCGGTAATGCCCAACCCAGGGGAAAAATCAGTCCCTGATCCAAAACTACTGAAGGAGAAGGTCAGGAAACCCAAGATAGCATTACTGACTCTCCATATTGCCCACCAAGAGGTTAAGACAAACGCACTACAGAGTAAGAGTCCTACATTTAAAGCGCGATCGTCTCCCAAGGACGTTAGCGCAGCTTGCAAACCTTGGGTTGGATCTTTTTGTAGTCGTTTTAAGACGCTTGCAGCATCCGCAACTGCTGTTTTGCCAGACTCAACCATAGGGTTCGCGGTTGGCGCGTGGGGAGGAGGATATCCCCCTGGTGGCGGATAGGAAGGTGGAGGAGGGGGAGCTTGACCAGGCTGTGTACCGTAGGGATTAGGGGGAGCTGGGTTAGTACCAGGTTGGGCACCATAGTTACCGTAGGGATTAGCAGTCACCTGATTGGGATCAGGAAGAGGTAGTGGGCCTGCCTCAGAGCTATCGTTAGCAGGTCCTGGATTAGACTCGGAATTAGGTTGAGACGGCTCGTTCATCAAACACTACTCGCATGAATTTTAAGTCATGAAACGGTTGTAACAAAAGGGTGAAGTCTTTTGCAAGTGGCGGGAACAAGGCTTCTTTTGAGCCATTTACGACTCAATCTTTTGACCATGCTTGCTGTCTACGGCCCTCGGTTGATCACGCCAGCACTGAGCAAGACCGTTGGGGTCACGTAAACCATTTATGTTGAATAGGTTGAGGGTTCTGATACAGAGCTTTTAATCCCAATCACTAGAGTTTTTTGTCGTAACAAGATCTGAGATGGGCACTCTAAGACCGGAAGGTTCTGGCGTAAACCTTTTCGTTTACGTCGGGCCTGCTGCTCCCAAACTCACCGTGTCAGAATCTCGCATTCTACACGGTGAGTTAAGGCTTTTAAATTGTCCTGATTTGAAGATTAACGACTGACGATACCTGACCATTGCACTTGTTTCTTTTGCTCACGTCGATAGGAGAAAAACTTCTCAGGCTCCTGATACGTGCAATGAGGTGCGATCGCAATCTGGTCTGGCAACACCCCCAACTGTTCTAACTGCATGGCATTGACTCGCCGCACATCCAACCGCACTCGTCCCGGTTCTGGATCGGCCATCAGCGGGGATTCTTCCACCTGTAATAGATGGTCCGTAATCACCTCGGCAGTCTGCTCCGACAGGTCAGGAGCAATAACAGTACTCCCGACTTGAGCCGCCACCTCCGTCGTGACTTGGTAGATACGACCTGCGATCGCAGGTCCCATCGCTACCCGAATATTTTGCAGCTGGCTCCCTTGCGCTTGCAGTCGCGCTAGCGCCACAGGCACGATCTTCGCCGCTGTTCCTCGCCAGCCGGCATGCACAGCCGCCACATGTCCCAATTGCACATCTGCTATCAGCACGGGGGTACAGTCTGCCGTACACACCCAAACCGCTTGCTGTTGATCATTACTGATTAGACCATCCGCAGGCGGAAAGGACGGCGCTGGCTGATCCATCGCATCAGGTTGTACTGGCTGATAGGCTTGCGCTTCATCCGCACAGAGCACCTGGTTACCATGCACCTGTTTCACCCGAAAGGTTTGGGCATCGGCATCCAGCACTGGGGCTAATTCAGCAGGCAGAGCAGGCCAAAATTCTCGGGTAAAAAAGCCGTGGGGCCAAGCGTCTAGCAAACGACAAGTCAAATACGTGCGGCCTTTATCCGTCCGCCAATTCCAGGTATGCATAGGGTGGGATTGCTAGAACTCAAACAATGCTAAACTTTTTACCCATGCTAGCGTGATTGCTTTGATTTCAACGGGTTACCTCTTTTCCGCCTGTGGTTTTTGATCAGCACCTCTTCCAACATCATCTATCCACCCAAACCTGGGGACGGCCCCTCCATTACTATGAGATTTTAGACTCCACCAATACCCAACTGTGGGCGCTCCTTAAGCAAGGTGCCCAGCCGGGCACAGCTGTAATTGCCTCTCAACAAAAAGCGGGGCGAGGGCAGTGGGGGCGCACCTGGGAGTCCAACGACGGCGGTCTGTATTTATCGGTTGCGATCGCACCCCATATTCCCGTTAACCAAACAGCTCAACTGACCGTAGCCACCATTTGGGGACTAGCCACTCTCCTCCGCCAGCATCACATTCCCGTCTGGCTCAAATGGCCCAATGACTTACTCGTATACGGAAAAAAGTTAGGGGGCATTCTGACCGAAACCAATCTTCAAAACGGCCAGGTCCACACGGCTGTGATTGGTATTGGTCTCAATTGGCACAACCCGGTGCCGCCCCAAGCCATTAACCTACACACCATTCTAGGCGAGTCTTCTGGTCTTAACTCCTTGGAACAGCTAGCAGCGCTGACCTTATCTGGATTAGAGGCGGGGTATCTCTATTGGCAAATCCAAGGAATCGATCAATTGCTGCCTGACTACTTAAACCTAGTCAAGATTTATCCTCCTACCCATCAATCTGTACGGGAAGATGTTGCAAAACGCTTGGGCCTATCGATGCAGAAGGACTAATTCGACGAACTAAATCGTTTGTTCTAGAAAGAAATCTTAGGCCGTCAGTGATTTAGATCAATACTTGATCCGCCCATTAGATGGTTGATTAATGATAGGTAGTTATGCTTTCCTGGGTTTGAGGGGTTAATCCAGGCTTGTCTCTCTTGGCTTAACAGATGTGTTTTCCATGGATCGCTTGCTATAACTTGAATCACCTTTGAGGATCGAATTGGTATGATACGTCACTCTCACTCCAAAGCCCACCTAGCGGGTAAACAATCGCAATCTCTACTCTTACTCTGCGGCTGGTTGAGTCTCCCGATCGGATTGGGAGCCTTGTCCCTACATCAACAGGCCCAAGCAATTGATATAGAGAGTCCAGCACTCACCGAACCCTCTCCCGTCACGGCTGCGGCTCCTCCCGTAGATACCTTTATCGATCCGCCTGAACCCGCATGGGACCCTGCACCTGCGCCTGCAATACCTACCGCTCCAGAGCCTGTTGCTCTCCCGCAAGCAGCGCCTGCTGCTCCTATCGCTACACCTCAGCCTGCCCCCGCCGTCTCACCCAAACTCATGCCTCAGGTGGCAGGGCGCTCTGCTCCTAGCCAACCGACTGAGAATACCTATATTGATCCACAGCCCTATTCCTTAGGTGAAACAGCTCAAACGCCCGCAGCCGAAAAAACCGTGCTAGCAGGCAGTGTGTCGGGTTGCCGGGCGAGCCTCAATGTTGATCCTGTCGTCGCTGCAACGCTCTGTGGTCCGCCCGTGGTTCAGACTGCCAAACGCAGCATTCCCCGCGCGCCTGCCCCGCAATACACGCCCGTCGCCGCCTCAACCTCTAACTCGGGCGCATCCGCCTCCAAATCTTATTCTTATTCCTCTTATCAGCAGCCAGCGCCTCGACAATGGACTGCCTATGCCCCCTCGCCAGCCCCCACAGCATGGTCCACCAAGGCATCCAGCTCTCTCAGCCCATTGGCTAAGGCATCGCCTGTGCTCAAGTCTTTACCATCGTCTCCCAATCCACTGAAGTGGCTTGTGCCGAATCGACAGCGGATGATCTTTCCCTTACCGATGCCTGTCTCCGTTACCTCAGCCTTTGGCTGGCGTTCGCATCCGATCACAGGCGAAACGCGTTTCCACTCTGGAACCGACTTAGCAGCGCCTACAGGCACCCCTGTTTTAGCGGCTTTTCCCGGCCAGGTAGAAACATCCGGCTTTATGGGTGGCTACGGCTTAGCCGTGCTACTTCAGCACCAAGAAGGACAGCTAGCAACCCGCTATGCCCACCTCTCTAAGATTTATGTGCAGCCAGGCCAGTGGGTTTCTCAAGGGACCATTATTGGTTTGGTAGGCAGTACGGGTAATTCCACCGGTCCCCACCTGCACTTTGAAACCTTAAAGAAAAAAGATAACAGCCTGGTGGCCTTTGATGCAGGGGTTCAGCTCAAGGTCTCGCTCGCAGACTTAATCAAAGCCATGCAAACCGCGAAAGTTCCGCCTCAACCTCAGGGTTAAAGACCGTATTAGTCCCTAGATCGGGATTGGATTTCGCTAGAATAAGTGTGGCTACCGAATTGCGGTTGCTGAAGGTATTGATGGCAAGAAATCCAGAATGGCGGAACAAGAGAACGCCTCAGAGCCAATTTTGGGGTTAGTATTCCTAGTTTTTGGCATCTTATTTGCCTTTCTCGTTTATCTACGCCCCGATCTCCTGCATGTGCCCGCATGGATTGCTTATGCTAGTGCAGGGGTCTCTGCGATCGCAGGCTTGTTAGTCTTGACGGCCAACGACAACAGGCTTGATTTACAAAAGCTGCTGATACTGCTTTTGGCATTGCTCTTATGTTTGATTTCTGGCTGGATAGCGTTTGGACCAGGCGTACGAGAATGCTCGGTTCATGGCGCTGGGGGATGGACTCAGCAAAGCGGCTTAGCCTGCCGTATTCCTTTTGGACTCAGCATGCTGATACCGATCGGATTGGCTTGGGCAGTGATTCACTACGACACACCGAGCAATAGTCAGGACACGTAGGATATCAACATGATGTCTATACCAGCCTCTCGTCAACGAACACTCCAGGCGCTCACCACATTCCTCAACACGCCTTTAGAGGCGTTAATTCCACCGCCAACGTCCAGTACAGACCGGGTGCTTGATCTATTTCAGCAGGTTGCCCGAACAGTCCCTGCCTATCAACGATTTTTACAGCACCAAGGCATCGATCCGACCCGCATTCAAACCTTGGCAGACTTTCAAACCCTGCCCCTAACGACGAAAGACAACTATCTACGCCATTTTCCTCTCGCCCAGCTCTGCCGGGAAGGCAAACTAGAAGCCTGCGATATGATTGCGGTCTCCTCTGGCTCCACGGGACAACCTACCTTTTGGCCTCGGTTTATTACCGATGAATACCAGATTGCCACGCGCTTTGAGCAAATTTTTGCCGATAGCTTTGCGGCCGATCGCAAACGCACCCTAGCCGTGGTTTGTTTTGCCTTAGGAACTTGGGTCGGGGGGATGTATACCGCCAATTGCTGCCGTCATTTAGCCAGCAAAGGCTATCCCTTAACGGTAATCACCCCTGGCAATAATAAAGCCGAAATTCTGCGCGTCGTGCAAGCCCTGGGCGCTGACTTTGAGCAGGTGGTGCTGCTAGGCTATCCCCCCTTTTTGAAGGATGTGATTGATACAGGACTGACAGAAGGGGTGCCCTGGCCGCAATATAACGTCAAGTGGGTGATGGCAGGGGAAGTGTTTAGTGAAGCGTGGCGAGATTTAGTGGGGACTCGGTTAGGCTCGACCCGCGCTTGCTTTGACTCAGCCTCCTTATACGGTACAGCCGATGCTGGGGTGCTGGGCAATGAAACACCTTTGAGCATCTGCATTCGTCGCTTTTTAGCGGATCATCCTCAGATTGCCACTGACCTATTTGGAGAAGCACGCTTACCCACGTTGGTTCAGTATGACCCCAACAGCCGTTACTTCGAGGTTACAGAAACAGGCACACTCCTGTTCTCAGGGGACAATGGCATTCCGCTGATTCGCTATCACATCAGTGATCAGGGTGGGTTAATCCCCTATGAGCAGATGTTAACTTTTTTGCGCGATCACGGGTTTGATGCGGCGACCAAAGTCCAGTCGGAGGCCACCGCAGCCCTGCATCAATCCGGTACTCCTCCCCTGCGCCCGCTCCCTTTTGTGTACGTCTTTGGCCGCTCTCATTTCACCGTGTCTTTCTTTGGTGCCAATATTTATCCTGAGAATGTCACGGTCGGCCTAGAACAGCCCGATATCTGTGATTGGGTGACAGGCAAATTTGTCATGCAGGTGCAAACGGATGCCGATCAAAATTCTCATTTAGTCATCCAGGTCGAACTAGCTCCTGGAGAACGTACGAGTCCTGAACGAGAACAGGCCATCACCCAGTCTATTAGGCAACAGCTCCAGCGACTCAATAGCGAATTTGCGCATTATGTTCCTGACGAGTACCAAACACCACAAGTTTATTTGCACCCCCACGGCGATACTCGCTATTTTCCTGTAGGTGTTAAACATCGCTACACGCAACCCGAACATTCGCAGCCTGAGGAACAGCCATAAACATCTGTACCCAAGCTCGTTTTGGATGGTCATGCAATTATTCCCACAACCGTTTCCACCAAGGCTCAGGCTTAGGACTTTGGAAATCCATCTTCTGGCGAATATCCTGAATATTCCAGCCCGTCAACTTAGCCAGAGTCTGGGCTTCCTTCTCAAATCGAGCAGGGAGGGATCGCTTGTAGCGACGACCCGCTGGACAATCCGCCTCTTGCTTGTAAGGATGACGCATCACATAGCGTCCTTGGAACAACTGACGGTTGCTGGTTTCTTGGAACATCAAATCTTCAGGGAATTTATCGCGGCTATAGCGAACATGAAGTCGGGTGATAAATACGCCCGTCGAGCGAGGGGGCACTACAAAATCTCCCTGAGGTCGTTCTGGCAACCAGAACACCCCTGCTTTACGCAATTCTTCTGGGTTCAATGGCGTTGCCGAACAGGGATCGCAACTGCTCATATCCCAAGCATATTCACGGAAGGCGACCCGCTTACCCGCTTTGGCATGGGCCGCCTCAAACATGGCGGTGTAGAACTCACCAAATTCGTCTTTTACGAATTCGGGGATCTCAGCATCAGTGGGGATATTGGCAGTGCGATAGTTGACGAGTTCCGCCTGTCCCTTAGGAGAGAGCAAATACACAATCAAGTCTTGCTCTGCATTGGCATTAATCATGCCTAGCCGGATCGGTAACATAAACTTGGGCGAATCAAAGGCCATCTGCAAAGGCCGTAGCTTTTGAAATTCAGATTTTTCAAATTCTTCTAGGTTGACCTTGGCCACGAAGAATTTCATATTCTGGCGAATATAGGGCTTGAGTAGCGACTGTGCCCCACGGGGAATTTTGTAACCATTGCGGTTGAGCCAGGTCTGGAGTCCATTGGATTCCTTGGCACTGAGAATGACAATGTCATATTCCCCCACAGTAAATTGGGCTTCGACGGTGACGCCTAAATCGGCCTCAGCGACAGAATCAATGGGTGCAGCAGAAGACGGTAGGGGAATGGAATGTTCTAGGGAGCGGCGCAGCACTTGGCAGGGATTTTCATCGAAGTATTCCACTAACCGAGGAGCAGAAAAATCATCCAGCCGTTTCAGGATCGTGGGATCACCCACATGGACTTGGTCTTCCTGCAGGAGGACTGGGACGGGCACCACCATGGCAAAGTCTTTAACGTCTCCTTTGAAGTCATTGGCCATGGTGAGAACGGTGCGGCTGCCATCTTTTGCGATCGCAACTTGAGACGCCTCGTTATACAAAGCCGTATCGGCTTTTGCGACATAAAACCCACAAAAGGCCACAGCATCGGGCGACAGGCTAGTCCACATCAACACAGCCACCAGACAAGCACTAAGGAAACGCTTCATTTTCATGATCCCAAGAAACCGTCACTGAATTTCGGTCTATGCTAGCTCAACCTTTTCAGCAGACTATCTATCGTTGCAAGAATTGCAACAACCCAAAGACGGTTCAAGGTTAGGCTCCCACCAGTGCTAGGCGGTATACATCTCCACGAGAACGATGGCCACTTGGAACTGATGACTAGGACTTCGTTGTTTTCTTTGCAGTGGTCTTTTTCGCTGCAGTCTTTTTAGTCGTCGTTTTCTTAGCAGTAGTCTTCTTAGTAGTTTTCTTCTTCGTGGTTGATTTAGCGCGACTCGTCTTTTTCTTGCCCTTCGTCGAAGCTTTCTCAGCTAATAACGGCAGAGCCATCTCCAAAGTCACGTCTTCAACCTTTTTCCCTTCAGGCAAGGAGACATTTGTCTTATTGTGCTTAATATATGGGCCATAGGGGCCATCATAAACATTGATTGGCGCTTCATCTTCCGGGTGATTGCCCAATTCTTTCAGGGCTTTTTTCGTCCCCCGACGTCCCCGAGTTCCTTTGGGCATCGCTAGTAATTCCAAGGCTCGCTCAAAGGAGATGGTGAACAGATTATCTTCTTTCTTAAGCGACCGATAATCCTTGCCTTCTTTGCCTTGGTCATGGACCACATAGGGACCAAAACGCCCCAATCCCACCTGAACCTTGCAGCCCGTATCCGGATGCTGCCCTAGCAATCGCGGTAAGGACAATAGCTCGACCGCCATATCTAAGGTCACCGACTCCATCGCCACCCCTTTGGGCAGAGAAGCTCGTTTGGGCTTTTTATTTTCCTCGGTGACATCCCCTAACTGCACATAAGGACCATAAGCCCCCAGCAAGATATAAATAGGCTCTCCTTTCTCGGGGTGGAAGCCTAATTTTTCAGGACCTTCCAGCTTTTGCTTGAGAAGCTGCTCTATTTGCTCTGGGGTCAAATCCGCTGGCGTCATATCTTTGGGCAAAGACGCCTTAACGGGTTTTTCCTCATGCTCTGTCTCAATGTAGGGACCAAAGCGACCAATTCTCACTTTGGCTTCCAGATTATCCAGATCAATGGTCCGAGCTTCACCTGGATCAATCTGATCCTGCCGGGTTTTGACTAGAGTTTCCAGACCTTCATCTCCCAGATAAAAGTCGCTTAGATATGGCAGCCACTCCACCTCACCAGTGGAGATGCCATCCAATCTGCGCTCCATGCGCGCCGTAAAGCTGAGATCCACTAAATCTGGGAAATGCTGCTCCAACAAAGCGGTGACAGCAAAGGCGGTAAAGGTGGGCACCAAAGCATTGGCCTGACGCTGAGCATAGCCCCGGTCAATAATCGTGCCGATTACACTGGCATAGGTACTGGGACGGCCAATCCCTTCCTTCTCCAGCGTTTTCACCAGAGATGCTTCCGTAAACCGGGCAGGTGGCTGGGTCTCATGGCCAATGGGGGAAAGTTCTGTGCACTCCGGCGTATCCCCTTGCTTCAGGGAAGGCAGCAACACCTCTTGATCATCTAAAGCGGCATCGGGATCATCGGACCCCTCCACATAGGCCCGGAAAAAACCAGGAAAATCAATACGCTTACCCGTCGACCGGAACCCAGCATCTTCAACTTCTAGGTGAACCGTAATGTGGGTTTGG
>NZ_JANQOY010000045.1 GCF_028285565.1 Acaryochloris sp. IP29b_bin.148 | reverse complement strand
ATGACTCGTAATTCGTACTCCAACGGATGACTCCCTAAATGCTACCAGGTGGGAGTTTATCATCTATTGCCTAAAGCTGCAATATATTTACGCTTCCATTAGCAGACGCTGAGTGGAGCCAATCTTCATGAATGGCATTCAACAGATGCGGAATATCTTGGAGATCCTTAGCTATCCAGTCTTGTGAAGGATTCTTTTTGTAAATAGACTGAGCAGCCCCTTTGAGCACGGAATTCTGCTGGTAGGAAAGATAACGCGATTTAACCTCATCTGTGCGAAGTTCACGCTGTTTCAGGATTGAGTAGAGGGTCACCTCTGTGGAATTGAGAACAGCGATTTCACCGCCATTTTGGTCTAAGTCTAGGCGATAGGTTATCGGTTGCTTGGCTAAAACAGCATCCACTGCAGTGGGTTCTGATGCATAGATAGCATAGGGGTAGTAGGGATCAAATCCAACGGTGAGGGGTTGTCCCCAGGCGCTGAGGACGAGCCGATCAGGTTCTAGCGTTGAGAGAAGTACTAAGCCAAAACTGCCTTGGGCATCCCTCATAAAAAGCCGCATAGCATGGTAAATATCGTTGTGGAGAAAGGCGTGAATCGCGGTGCCTACAAAATGCCCCAAATATCGCCCCCACACATGAGCAAATTGAGAATTGGTGATAAATGCATCCAGAACCTCACGCTTGAGTCCAGCTAAATGTTTCGGCAAATATAGCTCATGGGGGTTGGCTAACGTAGCAATATAATCCACAAAAGCAGATTCGAACGTTTTGGCCCAGACTTCAATCACAGTTCGAGAAGGCGCTGTATTGGGTGCGTTTTTCTCTGGTGAATGACCATCAAATGCCGCTTCCGAACTCGGAGCCAGCGATAATTGATAGGCCAGTCGGACTGAAGCGGTCCACATTCCTTGTGTAATAAGCAAGTCCATCATGCCTGCAATCTTGGGGGAATCGCCGACGGTCTGATTGGGGGCGTCAAGAACGCGCTCTAACCACAGACCTAAATGCGCTTGCCCGATCGGTTGGCCTAATAGTCTCCAGGACTCAAAATCACCATTGTGGGTAATCCGGTGGTTGATACTTCGATCCTGCGAGATCCACTGTCTATTCTCGATTTGCCAAACTTTTTCGACCTTGGCAGAGGTCCATTCATGCCAATGGGTTTCTAAAACGGACGGTGGGCCACTTGTACCGTAGCGATAGTGCCAAGCCGCCGTGATAGTTGAGTTGATTGGCCTAATGCCACTGCGAATGGATCGACTTCTGACCTGGGAAAATCGTTTTTCTAAGGTTCGCGTTAAATTACCACGCCTGGAGTTCACCAACTTATGGCCCACAAAGACTAGCTGACCCTGGCGATTTTTACCTATTGTCAGACCGCCCCCAGCCTGAGCCCCCCGAACTTCTGTGTTGTGACCCATGGTGCGGAAGATATCTACCACTCTTGTCGGTAACAAGCAGGGCTTATCTGACAGTTCATGATATTTATCTGACACGAAACGATGCCCGATAAATCCAAAGTTGCCGCAGTAGAGGCGATCGCACTTCCCAGACAATACTGTCATCCAATCGGTTCTAGAGCTAAGAATCAGTATTAGATTGGTACCTGCAATCAACCACCACAAAAGCTGAACAAAAAAGCCCCCAATATTATTTGGCCCAAGCGCCAGAGGATCAAACCGACTTAAATCAGAGCCGTAAATCCAACTCAAAACAACAAGAATAAGGTTAAAACCCGGACCTCCGAGAGCTTTGACTCGAACTTTCCAGGGGGTGCGATCGCAAACCTCAATCCATAAACTCGGCTGTTTGCAAACCTGAGGAATCGAGATGGGGGTACAAGGGAAGAATGAGACCAAAAATCTTGAAATATCTCTTCCCTCAAGCATGTTGGCGACATACAGAGAATCTGCCTTCAGATCCGTAAACGCAGAAAGTAACGAATGCCCAACACCATGAATCAGTGTTGCACTATTCCATGTAAAGCGGATCAATATATCAATCCCCAAGACGATATAGATCTCGTCCAGAAAGCTAGCCTCAAGTAGTAGACCACTATTGAAAATGACATAAATTAAAGAAGCAATTATCTCAGGAAGAAATCTATAAATCCCAATATGAGACGGAGAAAAGCTCAAACGAAATCTATTGTTTATGCAACGGCTATCTCGGCGGGAGCGCTGCATAAAGCGCACATTCTTTATATCTTGGTTTACTATCAACATTTCTCTTTTCTTGCAAGCCAAATGAAAACTCTCATAAAGGAATGAGAGCTTAATCTCAAAGAATCTAATGGCTTTATTCCGCTATTTTTTGGGTTTTAAATCATTGAGCAGTATTTGCAACTCATTGACATATGTAGCGGTTTAAAACCTAAATACAAAAAATCAGCATAGAGAAAAATATGGTATTTGATAAGGTCTGCCTCTAAAGTGCCCATCAATTCCATAGGGTTGACATTCAAGATTAAAAGGACGTCGTAGGTTGTAATGTTTGCCTAAAAAGACGAGAAATAAAACTGTTTCCTCCCACTCTATATCGATAGGTCGATAATCGTAGGAAATTCCACGGTATTTTAGCTCCACGTTGTATACCCCCAATTAAAACAGTAGTTTGGCAAAGTTGAGGCATAGCTTTCTAGATATCCTGACCTTCCAAAAACTAACCTTATTATCTATCAGTGATATCGACTTAAATAAACCACAAATTGAATGCTTTTCTATAAGCAATATCTCAGTCAAATATACTTCTATTTCACAATTTTTATAATCTAATTAAGACAATCTAAACTACTAGAGAAGTCATTCAAGAACCAAAATACAAGACAGCGTAAAACATAAAAATAAGCGCATAATATATCTCAGCTTCTAGTCGTAAAAGACACAGGATGCATTGGTAGCCTATTTTTTTGGGCGGAGATCTATTATGAGTGGTTCAGAACGTTTTAAGTGTTTTCTAACTACAGTGCCTGATTAGATTTCACCTTATTTCTGATAGTATACACTCACAATAAGCAATAAAATCGATAAATATAGATTATTTAATCAGAAAATAAGATTTTAAGCCCGAATATAATTGAATAAGCGTAAATATTCAATGTGAGATGCATATCCATTTTATTCCCCGGCTGAGTTTAATTCTTTAAGAGTAAGCTTCCTCGCTGATTGAGGCATAACGGCACAGCCTTTGGAGGTGTCGTCAAATTAATGGTGAATCCAAATTGCGCCAAATATCCGCCTACCTTCTTGGCTGTATCCTTTCGCGATGATTAGCGTGTCGCTTGCGCCAGTCAAAGAGCGTCTACTTGCAATCCTCTAGTGCATGATTGCTCAATAGTTGGTGTTGTGTTTAGGTTGGTGGAGGTGGAAGAGGTCTCTAAGCGACTTGAATACCTACGGAAAGTGCTGTTGTATCTGTCAATACCTGAGAGCATTGGTAATAAATGCTCTCAAGCTTACGCTAACAGCCGTCAGGTCAGCTCATTAAAATCTGTGGCGTCTAGGCTTGCTGCCTGAACGCCAACCAGGGTGACAAGCAATTCATTAGTGGTATCCACTTCGATAGTTGCGTCCCCAGAACTCTGATTGATGGTCAAATCTTCAAAGGTGAGCCCGTCCAATAAAAAGCTATCGATGCCATCACGGTACTCAAATACAAGGTCCGTACCATCACCAGACCGCAGCACAAAGGTGTCCGCACCGCCGCCGCCAAAGATCTGATCGTCTCCCTCACCGCCATCTATCTGATCGTCTCCCTCACCTGCATTGAGGGTGTCATTCCCCGCGCCACCGATTAGCTGATCGTCTCCTAAACTACCAAAGAGAGAGTCATTTCCTGTGCCACCCTGCACGATATCATCGCCAAGGCCGCCAAAAACCTGGTCAGCTCCCTCATCGCCCTGTAGCGTGTCGTTTCCACTACCACCAACGAGGACGTCGTTATCCGCACCGCCTTCCAGGATGTCATTCCCCTCATTGCCAATCAGCTCATCGCGTCCTGCACTGGCTCGGAGTAGATCGTCACCGCGACCACCGCGTAAGGTATCGTTTCCAGTACCAGCCAACAGTTGGTCATTATCGTCTGCACCATTGAAGACAACTGCACGATCAAGGGTTGACGCATCCACGACACCATTGCCGCCATCAGCGTTGACGGTGAGGCGACTCACGTCACTGGCAACCACTTCAACGAGATTGGGTGTTACCTGAACGATCCCCTCATTGGCCTGAATGACATTGTCAGGATCGGAGATAAAGATTATGCCTCGACGTTCAGAGATGGTGAGGTTATCAGCGGAATCTGCCCGACTGTCATCAATGAAGAGGCTGGAACCCCTGAGACTGACCCGAGTCTCGGCATCTTCTGCAATATTGAGGGGCGTGGACAGACCAAAGGCGATCGAATTGAGTGAGTTGGCGGTCCCATCAAAGAATTCAAAGGGGGTGAAGACATCAGGATTAAAGTTAATGTCGATATCATCAGCGGTGCCAAAAATACCATCGGCTCCGACCCCCACGATATTATTAGCAAGGGAAGCACCACCTGCATCTTGAATATTGCGGCCTGCATTTAATGGGTCTGAGTGGAAGTTGCCAAAGGTGTGACCTGCTTCGTGAGCAGCAATACTGCCCACACCCACCCCAATCAGATCAATGATGGATGCATCGGTCGCTAGAGGAATATCGTTCAGAGAGTTGCCTATTGCCTCGCCGGCTGGTGAACTGAGTAAATCAAGCAGAACAATGGAGTCGTCTTCCCGACTAAAGTTTCCGACATCAACCGTTGAGGCAATACCGATAGTTCCTATCCCAACTTCATCAATGGTGCCACCAATGACCACACGGCTGACATTGGGATCACCAAAGGGATCTGCATGATCACGACTATTGAGAATCTCGATGTCGAATTGGCCGCCAATCCCATCCGATGCGAAGCTACCATTGTTGCCCAATGCACCAATATCAGTGCTAAGGCTTTCGGTCACTTCAGCCACGATCGCATCAATGACCGCGTCTTCATCGGCTGCTTTGAGTCCCCAATTCGGTAAGAACGATGCCAGGGGAGAAGTTGTTACATCATCATTGATTCCCTGTCCGAAATAGGTCTCAAAGGGGTTAAACGTCGCCCCATCAAAATCTAGGAACAAGGTTTGCACCGTGCCAGGTTCGGCCTGTTCGAGGGGGGAGCGAAACACTTCCAGGTCTAGATCATAGTTGCCTTCACCATTCTCTGCTGTCAGAAAATAGGTACCTGCAGTATCAATTACATAGGCAACATTGGCATTCCCACCCCTCTGGAGCGGCGACGCTGATGGATAGAGAAAGCTCGGATCGCCTTCAGCCGCGATCACAGTATTACCACTGGAATCAAATAGCGCCACGCGGTTAGCGCCGCCAGATACAATGGCCGCAATAATATCACCGGGATTCAGCTCAAAACTGTAAAAGTCTCGGTCTGCCGATTCTTCCAGGCCGATCGTAATTGCATACTCACCTTCATTGCCGGCCCCACGACCGGTGCCCGGTGTAAATGGATCCCCCGGATCACCACTGCCGAAGTCACCGACGACCGCATAGTAGGTATCTGCCTTTGTGGTCGTGAAGGAGAGCAAACTGTCACGGCCAACACCGCCATCATCATCAAAACTAACGCGCGTGCCGGAACTATCGTAGAGCCTGAGAACGGTATCTGGGGAGTCGGGCGCAGCGGGACCGGCTGTTTCCGTCTCAACCGTGATCGTTTGGTTGAAACCGGCCTCAATGGCATAAAAATCAAAATCTCCGGTGCCTGTTCCGTTTGAGCCATGGAGACCATCCCCAAGGAATCCAAACGCTCGCACTTGATTCCCTAGCGTCACCCCTGTTTGATTGGCTTGGCTAATCGAGTCATCGTTCTCAGTTGGGGTGATCAGTGTCGCAGCCTCCGCCAACCGAAAGGTAATGTCATACTCCCCTTCACCGACCAAAATATCGTTAGGAAACTCTAGAATTCCTGGCCCTGTACCCGATGTGAAGGGGTCACTGGGTAATGAAGATGTCTCGAACAAATTAAACGTACTACCCACGGCCACAAAGTAAGTGCCTGCCTCTGTGGGGGTAAACGCCACCGCTGCATCAGTGGTGGAGAAATCATCATTAAATCTCAGCAGCGTCCCGTTACTGTCATAGACCCCCAAAATGGTTTTTAACCCAACGTTCGGATCGGCGGTTTCGGTCTCAATCGTGAGGGTCTCGCCCGCCCCCGCAGTGACAGCATAAAAGTCAAAGTCTCCAGTGGCCGTCCCTGCAGACCCATGAAGACCATCACCAATAAAAGCAGATGCAGTTACGGCTGCTCCTGGCGTCAATCCCGTGACGGAATTAGCCAACCCAATCGCATCATCGTCTTCGGTTTGGGTAATTAAAGTGGGGGCTGGGGGTGTGGGCAAAGCATCTAGAGACCCACTGATCTCAACTCGACTACTGTCTAAAGCCCCAAACCCCAGCGATACAAAGTGGGCATCGGCAATGGTATCACCACCGGATTCACCTACCGTTGTCATGGTGACAGCAGGAACGTTCGACCCCGTGAAGTTGTTGTTCGGGTTGAAAGCAACGTCTTGAGGATGAAGATGCCCGTGGCGATTCGCTTTCGATCGATCCGCCCACCCAGGAAGCTCCGAAGATAGGCTGATATCGGAGCGACAGAAGACACAGATACAGCCGAACCCGTGAGGAGATTGTTCCGACATCTCGGGAGGCGTGGGCGAGGGGCTATTCGCGTCTGAAGTCATCCCAATGGGCGAAGGTTCACTGGGCGAATCAAGCAGCGTCGAGGCAGGACCATTTGAGGCAGAGCCTACTGTACTGGGTCTATCGAGCAGAGGCGGGGCTGAGCTGCTTGAGTCAGACGCCGCAGCGAGATCTGACTCAGAGGATGCCGCTGGGGATGGAGCGTCGCCGCGAGGACTAGCTCCTAGAGTCAATCGGTTGGGCAGAGCGGACTCAGGTATCGTGGGGGCGGCGTTCTCAGTCTCTGACTCACGACTTGCCAATGGGGTGACTTGAGGCGCAACGGCGGTGCCGCTGGTGCTTTGCAAAAATGGACTGCTTGTGACGTTCAGGAATGGATTTTGCTCACTCTCAGTACTTTGTTGAGGAATGGAACGTCGTTGGAGTAACGGAAGTGAAACGCTTGAGGGATAGAGAGGATAGGTATTATTGCTAGATTGAGATGCGTACTCAAATAAATCAGGTACTACATTTTCACTGTCAAATTCAAAGAATTTTGACTGGTTAATGAGAAGTCTCATATTTAATAAATTCCCTCGCTAATCTTATTGCTTTATCCATTTGTGCCGATCCAACGACAAGTAACTGCCTCGCATAAGCGTGCTATGAACGGCTCCGAGATAACAGAACTAAACCCAACCTCCTTAGTCAAACACTTTAGAAATCACCTGAGTTCGAGATAAGCGAACTCCCTGATGCTTGCGTGGGCTAAACCCTACCTTCTTGCGTAGAAGGATCTTAGAAACGGACTTACCCCGAACTCAGATTAGGCATTTGATAAATCACCTACTCAAAGATGAAATTGTTATCTCTGAGTGTTGTCAGATCAACATTGAGCAATAGAGCAGAGTTATTGTCACCAAAGTCGATCGCGACGTCATTTCCTTCTTGACTGGCAGCGCCTAAAGTAGCGTCAAGATCGCTAAAGATGGCACTGATATCAAGGATGTCATCGGCAATATCAAAGTCAGTCACGACATTAGCCCCGCTATCGGGTTCAAACACAAACACGTCACTGCCAGCGCCACCCGTTAGGGTGTCATCGCCGCCGCCCCCTTCGAGGGTATCGTTGCCGTCTCCACCTTCGAGTACATCGTCGCCTGCATCTGCGATCGCAACCCGCTCAATGTTGATCCGCAGCAATAGATCATCATCTGCTGTGAAGTCACCCACCACCGGATCGATAACGGCACCTGGAGCGGTTGTCCCCCCCAAGATATTGACGGGCGTAGCATCAGGATTGCCCACTGAACCATTGAAGCCAGGATGAGCACCGACAACACCGTTCTCATCCAGCCCGGTATCGCGGGCTGTTTGGTTGAGGAAGGCTGCGTCTAGCTCATTGTTAACTTCAGTTCCGGCATCAAGCACATCGCTACCGCGGCGCTCAATGACAACCGGACCAATAAAGTTCCCTGCTGCATCGAAGATCGGATCGGCCAAGGGATTATCGGGTACCGATAGGAAGGCATCATTAGACGGAATAATCATCGTGCCCCAGGTAAAGAACCCTTGCCCAACTTGATTGGCGTTGACATTTAGCGTCAAAGAGGCACTTTCACCCGGATCAATGGGTCCGGGTGCGCCAGCACCCCCGATGATGGTGCCATCAACGCCATTAGCACCCGTTTGAGCATTGAACTCAGCGGCAATCCCTTCAATAGAACCGTCTTCTGCCAGTCGTTCTAGGCCAAAACTGGCCGCTTCACCTGCTGTAAACAGATCGAAGTTAGCACCATCATGAAAACCGAACCAAATGGGGGTTAAGAAGGTGCCGCCTTCACCCAGCGTGTTGGTGACAGTGACGCGAATCGCTGTGCCTGAACCGATCTCGTCGCCGCGTAGCAGATCGTTGCCTGCACCGCCCTGGAGGGTATCGTTCCCTGCATTACCCGCCAATACATTGTTGCCATCATCGCCAGTGAGAGCATCGTTATTGGTGGAACCCGTCAGATTCTCAATATTGCTGAGCTGATCTTGAATCGGGTTACCGTTGGCGACGTACTCAGCCTGTCCTGTAGACAGATCAGCAGTCACATCAGCACCAATATTTTGGAAGTCAGCCGTGTCGATACCGTCACCGCCATCCGTGAGGTCGTTACCGCCGCCACCTTGGAGCGTATCGTCACCGAGTCCCCCCAGCAGCGTATCGTCACCGCCGCCGCCAGAGAGGAGATCATCGCCGTCGTTACCAGCAAGGGTATTGTCGTTTCCGTCGCCAAAGAGCTGATCGTTTTGGGCAGAACCGTCCAGATTCTCAAAGTTAGAGAAGTTCTCGAAGACGGTGCCGGACCCTACTTCGTAAGATGCGCTGCCGCTAGCCAAGCTAGCCACGACCGGAGCACCGATATTGACAAAGGAATTGGTGTCGTTCCCCTCGCCGCCATCGAGTGTATCGGTACCGCCTGCGCCCCCAATGAAGTCATCCCCTGCGCCACCCTCAATGATGTTACCCGCTGCACCATTGGCAATGATGGTATCGTTGTTTGCAGAACCGATTACGCCTTCGATACTGGTGAATGTATCGGTGACCGTGCGGCCATTGACTTCATATTCTGCCGAGCCAGTCCCATCAGCATTGAGCGTGACGTTAACGTCCGCGCCGATGTCGGCAAAGCTGGCCGTATCGAGTCCTTCGCCGCCATCGAGGCTATCGTTCCCGCCGCCACCCTGAAGCGTGTCGTCTCCTGCACCGCCTTCTAGGGTGTCATTGCCGCCGCCGCCCTGAAGCGTGTCGTTGCCGTCTAGCCCCTGCAGCGTATTGCCTTCGCCATCTCCAATGAGCAGATCGGCGTCGTTCGATCCAACCACGTTCTCAATGTTGGTGAGTGTATCGATCTCAGCAATGGGGACGAGTCCTGTTGGACCCGCATCGGTGGCGATATCAACGACAACCGGGCCGTTGACGCCTGCAGGCGCATTGTGCAAATGGATGGGGCTGAGCGTTCCATTACCGATATTCACGGGCAACAGATCTTCGGGGTTGATGCCAACTAAGGAAGCACTGGTGCTATAGGTAACGGATCCATCCGGTGCAACTGTAAACAGGGCAGTCGCCGTTCCTGATGAATCAGTGTCAACCGGAGGCACTTCTTGATCACCACTAAGGTCTGCCGCGAACTCAACAGTACCGATGCCGTCTGCATCACGATTGTCGGTAATCAACTCAAGCTGACCCCGCACTTCACCGGAGGGGAAGTCGTTGGTGTGGAAATTGAAGTAAAGGTTACCAGCAACGCCCTCAGCAATGATTTGGTCAGCGCCAATCCCAGCATTGGGGTTAACTAGCGCCAGTTCCGGCACAGTGAGGTTGAAGCCATCGGCACCAATTCCATCTGGCCCTGCATCGCTGGCGATATCGACCACCACGGGACCGTTGATGCCTGTCGGTGCATTATGGAGGTGAATCGGACTGAGCGTACCGTTACCGATATTGACGGGCAATAGATCGGCTTGAGTGATACCCGACAGCGAAGCCACTGTGCTGTAAGCGACCGATCCGTCTGGCCCCACGGTAAAGGTGGTGGTGGCGATGCCTGACGCATCCGTCTCCACGGGAGGCACTTCTTGGTCACCGCTGAGGACCACCGTGAACTCAACCGTGCCGACGCCGCTGCCATCTCGATTGTCAGCAACCAATTCAAGCTGGCCGCGCAGCTCACCGGAGGGGAAGTCAGTGGTGTGAAAGTTGAAGTACAGATTTTCGGCAATTCCTTCTTCGACAATGGTGGCCGGATCAATGCCGTCGTTGGGGTTGATGAGGGCCAAATCTGCGATGGTGACGTTGAAGCCCGTCTCGCGCTCAGCAGCTCCTGCACCCAAATCAACGGTAACGCCTACATCGCTGTCGTCGTAGCGAACGGTATCGGTCCCCCTGCCGCCGACAATGGTGTCGTTGCCCAGGCCACCTGTTACGGTAACGCCTTTGCGTGCCAATTGAGTGAAGCGATCGCTACCCGCTCCCAGACGAACCTCGTCGTCAAGGGCACCACTATTCGTCACGTCCACGCTGCCCAAGGCACCGTCAGCATCAATGGCAAAACCGTTGCCGCCCGCAACTGTGCCGCGATTGGTAATCTGACCGTCAAACACAACGCCTGACTCGATCAAAATGCCAGCATCGGTTTCAGAGGCAATGACACCGCCTCTATTATTCGCAATGGTCCCTGAGAAGGTTGCGGTGTCTAAGCCAGAGCCTACGAATAGACGTACCCCTGCTGGAACATTGTCGCTGCCGCGTCCTCGAATCAGACCGCTGTTATCAATACTGATGCCTTCGCTGAGGCCATTTTCAGAAGAGCCACCCACTTGAACAGAGACGCCACTACCGGCGTTACCAGCCCCCGCGTCGATGACGCCCCGTCGCCGATTCCTAATGCTGATCTCATCTGCCGTTCCATCCACATACAGGGTGCCATTGCGCTGATCGTTGGTACCGACCACATCACCCGTATTGGTGAACGTCACATTGTCGCCGTCCAAATTGACGGCGCGGCTACCAGACTCAATGCGTCCACGATTGAAAATATCCAGATCGTGCTCAGCATTACCAATGTAAAGGCCGTTGCGAGGACCACTAATCACCCCTCTAAACCCGTTGATAATGCGCCCATCAAAAGCCACACCATCTTCAATCACGACGCCGCCGAGGAAGCCAACGTTCACCTCTGCCGTAATCGTGCCGTTGTTCTGGACCGAGCCGCTGATCGTAGCTTCTGGAAGGCCAGAACCGTTGAAAAAGCGCAGACCGCTGGAGCCATTTCCGTTCACCCGTGCGCCATCGGCAAAGACTTCAGCGCCATCTCCTCGGCCCTGTAAGCGCCCAAAGTTAACGATATTGATATCGTCATTACTGGGGTCGTCTGAAGCGCCAACCTGCACGGAAATGGCGTCGCCAAGGTTGCCTCTACCCGCATCAATCACGCCCCGACGACTGTTAAAGATTCTGAGATCGTCAACCGTACCATCGACATACAGCGTGCCGTTGCGCTGATTACCTGTCCCGAGAATCCGGCCAAAGTTGGCGACGCGAATCCCATCGCCATCACTGAGGTCAACGGCGCGACTATTGGAGCTGATGGTGCCGAAATTCCTTAGCCTGAGGCCATCCCCCGTAGAGCTGATACCGTTGAAATGACCCGCGATGGATCCGAAGTTTGTAATTCGAGCATTGGCACCGCTGACCAAAACGGCAGTATTACCCTCATCGGGGGCTGAAAGAGAGCCGCGACGGGAGACAAACAAAGAAGCATGGTTCCCTGTAATGTCAACAGCGGGGACACCGACGGGCGCGACCAGATCCTTACGAATAAAGGCGCGGCCACCATTGCCAAGGGTAATACTGTTATCTAGTATCTCTGGGCCACCAAACGGATGGAATCCAAATCGATTAAAGTAGTTGAACAGAGCATTTGTCATGGCGTTAATATTTCCTATTAACCGACTGCTGAAGGTTCGCAGCAGCGGAGACCTCACATCATGCAGGCCGCAGCAGGCGCTGGGTTGAGACGACGGTATTGTCGATACCCACAAACCTCTGACTCAACTCTAGGGATGCCGGTGGGCATCCATGGGTGCAATCACCCCAAACAACCCATAAACTAGAGTTTCAGTAACACAGTTTGTCCAGCGCCGACATCAGACACGTTCAAGCTACTAATAATGTTGTCTCAGTAACTAGTCCCCCATTAAACTTTTGTCTGGCAAGGCTTTTGATAGCCAAGCTGCAGCACTACCGAGGCAAATTATCATACCCTTTGCCTGCCAGAATGTGGAGTAAAACACAGCGCTGATGAATAATCTATGCATTAATAGATGACAAGATCTGCGTGAGTGTAAATATGAATAGTGATGCTGAACAACTCAAGGATGCACCCTCATCACTAATTCTGGCCACCGTTCATCCCACGAGTGACTTGCCATAGCCGCTCTGATTTGCAGAAGATTGTGCGCTCCTTCATAAGTCCACCGAGTTCGGCGCTGGCGGCTCCTCGCTTCAATAAGCGTATCGACATGGATGGCGATCGCTTCACTGGTAAACGGCTTATGGTCTTCTTCCCATTGGCTGTAATGCACGAGGTAGTCGTGATTGACCTGTAGATACGTCTGTAAAGCATTTACGCGACGCAGTTGCGTCTTTTCCGATAGCTTGGCCTGCATAAACTCAATTTTAATGAGAGCCTCATCCACTTGGCCGTTCCAAACGTCGTGCTTAGCTCGCTCTAAGAACTTTGCAAGCAGCGCACTTAAGTCCTGTTGGGCAACATCAAATTGTTTGACGACATGATACCAATCCAGGAGTGGCTCTAAGGTTCGGACGTAAGGTTGCAACACCGTTAGGATATTGCTGCAGTAACTGGCATGATCGATGAGTCCATAAAGTTGGGTTGTTGAGCTTAGACCTTGCCGAAGGCAGGCATTAAGGAGGTATGTTTCAAAAGTTTTCTGATCATCAGCGATCGCAGAAGCAACATAAGTCGGCGTGATCACCTGGGTGGCCGTCGACTTGTTTGGCGGCTTGTCCAACCGATAGATCATGCCCAGCAGCACTTCAGTCTGATCCTGACTCTGAACAGGAACAAGTCCCCGCTCAAGATGGACAACAAGTTGAGTGGCGGGTGGGCCGACTGGCTTGGCAAATTCACCATTCTCGGCAGCTAGGCGTTCGCCAATCCGATTCGTAGTGGCGCGAACTTGAACGTGATTGTTGACACTCCGCCGTTGACAGTTGAGTTTTTCGAGATTGGTCTGGGCGACGCGATAGCTGTTGGTTGCTCCCTGTTCGCACTGCAATTTGGCTAAGTCAGGATGGGTGTCAGTGCCAAACTCCGTTAGCGTTGTCGGTGTACTTTGCCAGCCACAGTCAGGGTTGGTACAGCGATGCTTTTGCAGACGGAGCTTGTGATCGCTAAAGACGGCGTGGAAGATAGATCGCATAAAGCCATTTTTGGAGACTTTCTGACCGCACTTCGGGCAAATGGTGAACTTGGGGTCAATCAGAGTAGCTTGCTCGGCTAGAATTGCGTTTTGGATTTTGGTCAGCAGCGCGATCTGCTCCTGATGGCAAAGCCCCAATTCTAAAATGGATGCTGGTTTCTTAAGGTCGTAGATCTTGACGATATCGCGCTTGGTGACGGTTTGGCTGGTGACCGAGAACTTCTCAATCACGATACGAATTTCATCATCCATCACTTAATCCTCTGATGAATATGGGGTAAGCAGTCCTATTGCTGTCTCGCCGAGTCTCACAATCAATTTTTTCGCTCACTTATTTTTGAGCAGCAATCATAAAGAGTTGTTGAAGTAAAGGCGGCAGACTCCAACCTGCCGCCGAGGTTTCTTTGTCTAGAAAAGGAAATCACTGGTGTCTAGGACTTGAGCCTGCACACCTTCCAGCAAAACTGTGTTTTCCTGTGCGAAGGTTAGTAGTACATCACCGCCAATCTGTTGGGCGCTGCTGATCACAGACTGTAGATCGGTGGTGCCGAGGCTAAAGGCACTCACGTCAAGCAGATCAAGGCCATCTTGGAAATCAGTCACCACATCTGCCCCCAAGTCCTCAGGTCCGAAGACAAAGGTATCGGCTCCTAGGCCTCCAGTTAGGGTGTCATCTCCGCCATTGCCGACGAGAACATTGACTTCTGCATTGCCTAACAACACATCATTATTCTCAGACCCTGTCAGGTTCTCAATAGAAATGAGCTGGTCAGTGACTAAGTTGTTAGGTCCTTGGTAGATAGCCGTACCACGACCATGCTCACCAAGCCGAGCCGTCACAGCAGCACCAATATCAGAGAAGTCAGCAGTATCAATTCCCAACCCACCATTGGTTATGTCGTTACCGCCGCCACCGCGAAGCGTATCGTTACCAATTCCCCCTAAGAGGGTGTCATTGCCAGCACCACCTGCTAGCTCATCGTTACCATCATTACCCTCTAGACGGTTACTACCAGCCGCCGCTAGGATCACATCATTGTCGTTAGAGCCAACGACGTTCTCAATAGCAGCGAGAGTATCTGTCTCGATAATCTCAGTGAAGACATTGCCATCACCCGTATCAACCCCAGGAGCCTGAGCCAGTCCAGTGATGTCTCCTCCAGCATCTTGAACAACGTCAAGAATGACAGGTCCGTTAACGCCTGCAGGGGCATTATGCAAATGAATGGCGCTGAACCCAGCAACTGGGAGCAGGTCAGAGGTTGCCAGCCCAGTGGTTTGCAGACTGAGATCATAGGTAACGCTACCATCTGGTGAGACTGTTAAGGTGACAAGACCTTCACCAGTTGCTGCAGAGTCAGAAGTGGGTCCAGGTTCTTGGGCTGCATCCAGAACTGCCGAAAGAACGACAGTGCGAACGCCACCTTCTGTGACATCGTTCACGATGTTGTCCAACTGACCACGGATTTCACCACCGTTGAAGTCATTCGTGTGAATGTTGAAGTACAGGTTGCCCGCTAAAGCTTCTGTCAAAAAGGCTGCATCATCTGCAACTGCTGCAGTATTCAAAGAATCGACTTCAATATTCTCGAAGTTTAGAGCGAAGCCATTCTCGCGGGTTGCCGTACCATTGCCATTGTCATCCAAGGTAACGTTGACAGGGACGTCAATATCATCAAAGCGAACGGTATCGCGACCTGTGCCGCCACTGATACTGTCGTTACCCAGACCACCAGTGACAACGGCACCCCGGCGAGATGAAGAGGTGAAGGTATCATCAAAACCACTAAGGATGACATCCCCCCTGAGAGCACCACGATTGTTAACCGTGACGGCTGCCTCCGCATTGGCGGCATCGATGGCCGCTACTTTACCTGCAATCAAACCATCATTGTTAATTGAGCCAGCAACAGCGCCACTGATCTCAACGCCATTGTTCCTCCCAAAGATAATGCCTCTGTTATTGATATCCCCATCTAGCGTCGTCCCAGCCCGGATATCAATTCCATCGTCAGACCCTAGGATCCGACCCCTATTGTCGATATCAGAGGTCAATGTGGTATTGTCCGCACCTGCAAAGACACGAATCCCATCTCCTTCAAGGTTGCCTTCACCCGCTCCACGACCTTGAATCCGGCCAGCGTTGCTAATGGAGGCTGTGACAATATCACCATCCACCTCTCCAGTTTGGAGAGAAATCCCAGCACCTTGGTTACCGCGTCCAGCATCAATGACACCGCGACGCTCGTTGACGATGGAATAGTTATCTGCGGTGGCATCAGAGTAAACGGTGCCGTTGCGCTGATTGCCTGACCCAATAATCCGACCTGAGTTGGTCAAATTAACACCAGTTCCATCAATATTGACTGCGCGGCTATCGCTCGCAATAGTCCCCCGGTTAACAACGTTGGCATCATGGGCAGCATCACCAAAATACAAACCATTTTGAGCACCAGCAATCAGACCGTGTCGCTCGTTGGTAAGAGTTCCTTGATAGGCCAAACCATTGGAGAAGCGAATGGCAGCAGTGGGGCCTTGGGTGCTTTCTGAGAGGATTCTGTCGCTGTTGATGATGTCCCCCTGATAGGTTGTACCACCATCTGTAACACCAGAGAAAATGCGAAGACCGTCACCAGCTAGACCGAGGTTAGCAGCAGCCTGTCCACGACCTTGGATGATGCCAGCATTACGGAAAGTTGCGTTAACCACGTCACCAACAACTTCACCTGTCTGAAGGGCGACCCCTGCACCTTGATTCCCTCGACCAGCATCAATAACGCCACGACGACCGTTAACGATGGCATAGTCATCGGCGGTGGCATCGGAGTAAACAGTTCCATTCCGCTGATTGTTAGTACCAACAATTTGACCAGAGTTGAATAGGTTGACGCCTTTGCCATCAATGTTGACGGCTCGACTACCAGACTCAATACGCCCTCGATTAACGATGTCGAGATCGTGTTCCGCATTACCGATGTATAAACCATTACGGGGGCCAGAAATCAGACCACGACGCTCATTAGTAATCCGTCCCTGGAAAGCAACGCCATCTTCGACCACTAGGCCCCCCAAGAAGCCAACGTTTACTTCTGAGGTAATGGTGCCGCTGTTGGATACCGAACCTGAGATCGTTGCCTGGGACTGTTCAGAGCCATTGAAAAACCGTAGACCGCTGGAGCCATTGGCGGCCTCGCGAGCGCCATCCGCGAAGACTTCAGGCCCATCGCCTCGCCCCTGAAGTAGGCCATCATTATCAATGCGGATATTGTCGTTACTAGGGTCGCCCGCAGCACCCACTTGAACGGAGATTGCATCCCCTAGGTTGCCTTCTCCGGCATCAATAACACCCCGACGAGTATTATTAATCTCTAAATCATCAACCGTACCGTCAACGTAGAGCGTGCCGTTGCGCTGATTGCCAGTTCCCAGAATGGTGCCAGAGTTACGAACCCGAATGCCATCGCCATCGCTAAGGTCAACCGCCCGACTATCCGAACTGATCAGGCCAGAGTTAGAGAGTCTTAAATCATTCCCAGTGGAGCTGATACCGTTGAATGCCCCAGAAATAGCCCCCCGGTTTGTGATCCGGGCATCTTCGCCACTGGATAGAACTGCAGTGTTACCGGAATCGGGGGCTAAGATGGAGCCTGATCTCGTGACCCGTAGGGTGGCGTCTTCGCCCACAATATTGACAGCGGGTTGTCCCTGAGGAGCAACAAGGCCTTCTCGAATCGTAGCTCTCTCATTATCGTTGAGGATAATGGGGTCATTGAGCTGGTTGGGACCATTGAATTGATTGCTTCGACTGGCCATAAGTGATTCTCCTATCTCTTGCTGTGAATTTAGTGGTGAGTAATAGCTACGCCCAAGCCATGACGCGGCATCGTCGCTATGCTCGCAATCAATCCTGCTAGGTGGCAGGTGATTCATCGAATAGTTGAATCATAGGCAGGGCAAGCTTTTACCGTCTTGAGGCGTTAGACCTAAATCTTCATTGGGACTTAAGACCTAGCGCCGTGAAAGATGGTGGGTTGGGTATTTGAAAAAGCTTTAGGGAAGAGGGCTATCCTCCCAAGTTGTGAGGGAATGCGGTGTGCTCACAATCTTTTGAGAGCTTAAAACCGGGAGGAATTATGTAGAGTGGAGTTTTCAGCCTCCCAAGCACTTATATCGAAGTGAGATTGCTTTGATAATTAATTCCCAGCCATAGCCAAGATTTTGGGGTTCTATTTGACGCACTAAATCTCTGCATAAGGGATGTTATTCAAAAGACGGTATATTAACGTTTCCCCCGGTTTTAATCGCTCTCACTTGATTGGAGCTACTCCAAATATCACGATGATATTTCCATTGCCCCTGTTCTTTTTTCCAGACCACCACATACTTGCCGGTATCCGCAAGTGACCCCTCAGGCGTTTTCATCACAAATGAACCGACTTCAATGGCCGTCTCACCCAGTTCATCAAGCTCAAGGGTTTCCAAATCAGCGCTACCAATGCCTTGATTAAGGACGCTCTCCCAATAGGTATGAATGTTGTCGTGTCCCTGAATGATGGGGGTGTTGGGTGGTAATAGCTTCCCATCGGTGGTGTAAATGGCAGTGAGACCGGAAGCGCTCCCCGCAACCATCGCGGCTTCAAATTTCTGGTTGACCTCCTCAATCGCGATCGCAGCTTCAGATGTAGACGTATAGGTCATGATATTTCCTCTCAGGGGTTATGTATTATTTTGCTGGATAGACAGAGATAAAGCCGCTGTATTGCTCTCACCTCTATTGTTTTAGACACTCACCATGTCTGTGATTCCTTTTTCAACGGGCAGACTCTCATTCAATTTCCATACAGAAAAAGAGTCATCAAAGAGTGGAGCTTCTATACCAATCTCGTAGAGCGCCACCAAAATAATGGTGCCAGCATAGCCAGAACCACAAGAAGAAATGATGGGCGAGTTTCTGAAATCGGGTAGCTTTTGACTAAACAACGCCTCAAGTTCAAAAGACTCCTTGAAGTATCCAGTCTCTTCATTCAAGACTTCACGGAATGGGATGTTAATGGCTTCCGGTATATGTCCACTTCTGTCATCATCAGTATTCCCTCGATGCGACTGCATGCCTCGGGCATCAATTAAATTGCTCTCATCTTTCGTTTTCAGAAGTGTCTCTAAACTGACCCGGAGATAGCTTTGTTCCGTGGCCTTAAAGTTTCCATGTGGGGGATATTTATGGGCAGATGAATAAGGCAATCTTTTTCTACACCAGTCTTCCCAACCACCGTTTAGAATCTTGACATTCGTAAATCCCCAATACCGCATCGCCCACCAAATACGGCTGGCAAGCATGTGATGGTAGTCATCATAAAGAATAACTAAGTCTTCACTGGAGATACCTAATATCTGGAAGGACATATTGGCGTATTTTTGAGACGCTACAGGTGCCAGATGCGTTGGCCGATCAAGTTCTAGAAAATGAGCCCTCCAATCTAGAAATACAGCCCCTGGGATATGACCTTTTCGATAGTCTGCAGACGCTTCGGTCGATGAACTCCCCCATTTTCCGCGAACGTCAAAAATCTTGACAGCTGGTTCATGAATGAGATTCAAACACTGATCGGCTGAAATAAGGGGGGAGTCCCCTAAGCTATGAGACGACGGATTTAACATATTTTTTTCTGATGAAGAGTGGACCTGACGATGATTCAAACCAAAGCACGTTAAGCACTCAGCGTTAGGATTCTCTCAACGTCAGTGGGGGAGATATCTTGATGTTCACCTAGGCCAGTAGCGCCTTGCTTATCTAACTTTTGAGCGACTCTTTTGATGGCGGATTGATCCACGCGATAGTCAGAAAGACGAGTGGCAACGCCCACTGACGCGAAGAATTGAGCTGTGGATGCGATCGCCTGCGAGATTCGTTGACTCTCATCACCTGCGGTAATATTCCAAACACGCTCGGCATACTGTAGTAGCTTGGTTTTCTTCTTGTCCTGCTTGACCTGCAGGAGACTAGGGAGGACCACCGCTAACGTCTGTGCATGATCTAACTGATACAGTGCCGTCAGTTCATGCCCAATCATGTGTGTCGCCCAATCTTGGGGAACACCGGCCCCAATTAAGCCATTCAAGGCCATAGATGCACACCACATAACATTCGCCCTTGACTCATAGTCGGCTGGATCCGCCAGGGTTTTAGGCCCCTCTTCGATGAGCGTTGTCAAAATGGATTCAGCCATCCGATCCTGTAGAGGCGCATGGACTGGGTAGGTTAAATACTGCTCCACCGTATGGGTAAAGGCATCGACGATCCCGTTACTGATTTGGCGAAGCGGCAAGGAAAACGTGGTTTCTGGATCAAGAACAGAAAACTGCGGGAAGACTTGTTCACTGCCGTAGCCGACTTTCTCTTGGGTCGTGTCATTTGTGATCACAAAAAAACGATTCATTTCTGAGCCAGTTGCTGGCAGCGTCAGCACCGTGCCTAGCGGTAGGGCTGAGGCAACGGGTTCACGCTTGGCCAAAATATCCCAAGGATCGCCTTGGAAGTGAGTGGCTGCAGCGATAAACTTAGTGGCGTCTATCACAGAACCGCCGCCCACCGCCAGCAAAAAATCGATGGAGTTTGATCGGGCGATTTCTATTGCTGCTGTTAATGTCTCCAGCTTGGGGTTCGGTTCAACACCACCAAATTCGATGACTGAGCGATCGCCCAGCGCAGCAATAACTTGCTCATAAACGCCATTCTGCTTAATACTGCCGCCACCATAGACCATTAAGACCTTGGCATTCGGTGATATTTGCTCGGAGATACTGGCAATTTGGCCTTTGCCAAACAAAATTTTGACTGGATTGTTAAATTTAAAGTCTTGCATGTTTTATAGGATTCTACAGTGAGCTTACAGACATGGGTCAACTGCCATATCCAGTAGAAAATGTAGCTAGAATTTCTGCACCAAATTGCACGTGTTGATCCTCAACACCATGAATTCTAAGTACCGTTATCCTAGGAGTCCCTTGAGAGATATTTATATTTTTATCCCTGCTTTTTCGTCATACATATGATGGGCGTGGTAGGTTTAATCCTTAAGTTCAAGATGACTTCTGGAGAATATCCGTTTTAACGCAAGAGGACAAGATGAGGTCTAAACCTAGGATTGTGACTCCTACTAATAGTGAGCAGCGTGATGAAGCTAAAGCTGAACGATTGAGCTTGCTTGCTGAGTTCCTTAAATCTTGCCGTGCTCGAACACAGCCAGAGTCCTTGGGATTGCCTGTGCGACCGCGTAGACGCAACCCGGGGCTTTCTCGCGCTGAAGTTGCCACACTTGCCTCAATCAGTGTGGATTGGTACACCTGGTTAGAGCAGGGCCGCGATATTCAACCCTCCATCCGCGTGTTAGATAGTCTTGCAGATGTCTTTCGCCTCACGCCAGCAGAAAGGCGGCATCTCTATGCATTAACAGAACATGCAGTGATGCCAACAAAGGCCCAAGATGCTGATATTCAGATCATGCAGCGCCTGATTGCTCATTTGCCAGAAGCCCCTGCCATTATTCTGAGCAAAGATTGGCAAATCCTGGGGCAAAATGGTGCCGCTGATGAGTTTTTTAGTGATTGGACTCATGTTTCCCCAGATCGAAAAAATATACTTTATCTTTTTTTTACAGAAGAAATTTTTACCAAACACCTCAGAAATTGGGAGTGGCATGCCAAGATTACGATCCGCCAGTTTAGGGCAATTTATGCATCTGAGATAGGCAATCCACTGTTCGTTGACTTAATTGAACTATTGAGTCGTGTGAGTCCCGAGTTCAGGGATTGGTGGGCACGGCCAGACGTGACTGGCCGTGACGATGGTCGCAAGGAGTTTGACCACCCCTCTTTGGGCTATCGAGACTACGATTACACAATTTTAAGACCTGCCGAAAATCAAGCCGTTGAAGTTGTTATTTTTATGCCGTGCTCTAAATACTCTGTAAGCTAAATATTACTTCCTAGCAACTAATTTCGGGTTTTATTTCCTAGTCGACTTTAGCTGTACCCTTCACTGTATAGGCTTCCACCAACACGAACTAAAAAACTCCAGTCTTTTAGTTTGACATTCGTGAGGAGTTCTGATGCTCAAAATCCAGTCCAATCAATAGATTCCAACCTACTTAACCCTAGTGCAGTGAGAACGATTAAGATTGGGGGAAATTATGTAGAGTGGGGTTTTCAGCCTCCCAAGCACTTATATCGAAGTGAGATTGCTTTGATAGTCAAACACCTCCGGTAAAACCGGAGGCTTGGAAGAACCCCTTAAAGGGGATTTTAATCGATGGTCATAAACTCTCATTTTTTGCTGTTGACGGCAGCGCATCTCTATAACACGCTGTTATCACCCTGAAGTTGGACTGTCAGGCCAAGAATTGTGGGGTTGGCAACACCCGGATTTGTTGGATGTGACTATGACCGCGGTAAAGGTTAGACCTTACGAGTCCTCCGGTCAAACCGGAGGCTTAAGAAGGATAGTTAATTCCCAGCCATAGCCAAGATTCTGGGGTTCTATTTGGCGCACTAAATCTCTGCCTAAGGGATGTTATTCAAAAGACGGTATATTAGCGTTTCCCCCGGTTTTAATCGCTCTCCAATCTTTTCCATACCAGTACGACTGAAATGTATCGGTTGTCACAGTTTATTCACAGTGCTTTCTAAGTCAACTCTCATACAAGGCAAAGAAACGCCTTCTAAAATCCTTAGTTAGAGAGAGAAACACTGTTTCGAACTTCTGTTTAGGAATATGGAGCTAAGCGCACATTTATGATGACGCATCAGGATCCAATTCGAGTATTGCTAGTGGACGATGAGGACATCGTTTGCTATGGGCTAAAAGCGATCGCGCAAGGCACACCTGAGATCGAAATTGTGGGTGAAGCTGGGACAGGTAAGGCTGCGATCGCACAATCTCAGGCTCTACAGCCCGATGTGATTCTAATGGACATCAACATGCCTGAGATGGATGGCGTGACTGCCACTCAAGAGATTTGCCGAATACAGCCCCACACCAAAATCCTCATCCTAACCACCCATGATGAAGCTCAGTATCTAGTGGAAGCCATGCAGCAAGGGGCTGTTGGCTACTTGCTCAAAAACACGCCCCCGGAAGACTTCATCCAGAGTATCCAGCGAGCACACAAGGGATATCTACAGCTCGGTCCTGGCCTGGGTCAAAAGCTTTGTCAACAGTTAAAAGCCCCAGTGCAGCCTCAGCTTGATACGCCTAAGGGCATAACCCCCAGAGAACAGGACGTCTTGAAACTAATTGCGACAGGGGCCAGCAATCGCGAAATTTCTAAAACGCTACACATCACCGAAAAGACCGTCAAAAATCACGTCAGTAGTATTCTGAGTCGAGTGGGGGTTCGAGATCGCACCCAGCTTGCTATCTGGGCTAACACTGCGGATAAAGATACCTCTCACTTAGCCTTAGCTTAGGGAGTATCACACGCGAAACAGATCTTTAAGGGTACACTGCACTTCGTATTAGGGCTTCAGAGAGATCTTAAAAATCAGGAAAGTTCACTGTCTAAGGCATCTATCGAACAGCAGTATGGATTAAGTTATGGTGAAATGCTGAGAGATGGATTGCGGAAAAGCAATACTATCTTAGCTAGAAGAGGTTGCAAAAACCAGGGATAGCTGGTTCTGCAGCCCCTTGGGCATAAAGCTGCTCATGGTAGATACATCAGATGTTACGAACGATGCATTGGAAGCTCGGTGCCAAATTTAGTCTGTTTTTAATACTAATTTTCCTGCTTGGCAGTGGTCTGAAGACCTTCGCCCTCTCGCAACATTTCAATCATCAGGCAGAGAAAACCATTCAAGAACGGGCAGAGATACTGCTGGCCACGACACAGGCAGTGCGGAACTATACGCAGAATCATATTCAGCCGAGATTGGCAGACAGTTCTGAGTGGGATAACAGTTTTGTTCTAGAGAGCGTTCCCAATTTTGCAGCTCGGACTATTTTTTCTGATTTTCAACAACAAGCACCGATCTGTAAAGACTTTTCTTATAAGGAAGCAACCCCTAACCCTACTAATCTAGATGATCTCACCGATGAATTTGAAGCTAATATTTTCAAGCAACTGCAAGCCATGTCACCTGATCAGGTTGAACGCTTGTCTGGCTATCGGACCTTAGGGGGGACCAAACTCTTTTATCTCGCTCGCCCTCTAATCATGACGGATGCCAAGTGCTTGGTCTGCCATGGAAATCCACGCGATGCCCCCCAAAGCCTAATTGATAGGTATGGTGATCAAAATGGGTTTGGCTGGCAGCTTAACGATGTAATAGCAGCCCAGATGATCTATGTTCCTGCAGACACGATTCTAGACCGAGGACATCAGAACCTGTGGGCCGTTGCCACTATTTTGCTGAGCCTTTTTGGAGCGCTGTTCCTTGTGATTAATCTTTTACTGTGGCGTACTGTCATTCGCCCGCTTAAAATCCTCACGCGCGTAGCGAAGCAAATGAGTAGTTGTTCGCTTCAGGAAGAACCCCATATGATGGCACATCCATCGCAGGGTTTAGAGACGTTAACCAATCGGCGTGATGAGCCGGGGCAGTTAGCAAGAGCTTTTCAGTTAATGCTGTATGTCCTCAGCCAGCGAGAGCAAGATCTGCAGCTTGCGGTTCAGGAGCGAACCCTGTGGTTAGAGCAAGAAATGCATGAACGTCAGGCGGCCCAGGAGTCGCTGCAACTATATTCTCATGCCATTAGCCATGATCTCCGTAACCTGGTTATGGGCATTTCAAGTGTGGTGCAAGGGATCTTATTCCAAACCTTTGGCGCAGATACAGAGAAGCGTCAAACCCCAGAGGCACCTGCTGCAATCACGGTCGAAGCAGCTGCACTGACCCTAATCCGAAAAAGCTGCGATCGCCAGCTCAATCTTATGAATGCTCTGATGACGGAAGAATCATCAGATATCTGGCGGGTTGCCCTCGAATTACAAACCATTCATCTTCAAAACCTCATAGCGGATCTCCAAAAGTCTTACAAAGCCAAGCTGACCTCATCCACTATTCACAACCGCATCCCTAACGATTTACCCCCCATTAAAGCCGATCCCAGTCAGCTCCAGCGGGTGTTTGAGAATTTGATTGAAAATGCGCTCAAATTTAATACAGACGGTGTTGATATTACACTAGAGGCTCATGTTGAGGTCAGTGACCCTCCCATGATCCGGTGTACAGTGCAAGATAATGGTGTTGGTATCGACTCTCAAAAAATCAATTCTCTCTTTGGAGTTTACACTCGTGGCCAATCTGACACTCACATTACTGGGTACGGTCTTGGTCTCTACATTTGCCGAAAAATTATTGAAGCTCACGGGGGTACTATTGACGTTGAAAGCTCTGCTGATGGCGGAGCTACATTTTGGTTCTTGCTGGAATTGTCCGCTTAACTCAGTCAGATAGGGGCCACCTGAAGATTTTTCAAGGTTTCCTACCCTGCATGGATTTGAAGTAGCCAGAGCTGCTTCCACTGTGTGTACCCAAGGGTAAGGAAACAGCCGATGACGTACGCTAAACCAGATCTTCTCAATAGATTGGATCTCCATACCCCCATCTGAACCAAATCGCCGACGTACCCAAAACCCCAATTCCAGATTCTGGCGACAACTAAAGCATGGCCCTCAGAATGTCCTCGAAGAAGAAGGTAAATATTACACTAAATATCAAAAGCCTAAAGATTTTGGTATTCGTTCAAAGCATTACACGGTAAGACTTTTACACCCGGATAGCATTTTAATTCCGATTTCTGGCCACAAATCTGGAATTAAAATAACTGATCGGTAGTGTCGCAAAAATAGGATGTTGGCCGATAGACAGTGTAAGTTTTTGATGTGAAGTATTGACAACTCATCATGACTGACGATTTCGTGAATTCTGCTTAGACTCTATAAAATTTATTTTCTTAAGTAGAACTCCAATGCCAATAACTAATATTGAGCCGAGAATGGTATTTGGTTCAGGGACTCGCTTGACCACGAAAGATACCGAATCAGGTATATTAGCGCTTCCACTGAAGCTTGCTCCTTCAGGAAAATCTGAGATATCTGTACTTAAATTATAAGAAGCAGTAAATGATTTCGTATCACCTGTTTTTGGCCCTGCTGAAAATAAATCAGTTAAGCTAGAAGCTGAAACTGTAAATTTTCCTGTGTCAGAGGTTGTGCTAGATACAGCTTTATTAAAAGTCAATGAATTTGAGCCACTAGAAGAAGAATCCTTGTTGCCATGCAGGAAACTATCAGAAATATCAACTGCGTAAAATCCGATAGGATCATCCTCATCAAAACTTACTTTAAATACTGCTTGTCCTTGAACACTTGATGTTACACTGACCCTGCCTTGTCCCTGTTTTTGATTAAAAACCCTGCCATCTGAAGGACTACTAATTAATATATTGTCATTAAGTAAGCTAAGAGTTGCAGCATTAGAACTAGGCTGAAACTGTGCAAATATGCTTAAAGGAAAAATTACTGATGAAGTAAAAAATAATTGGATAATTTTCTTCATTGAATTACCTATATTCATCACTAAATATATAGAATTAGTATCTGAAAAAAGCTATTTTAAAGTTACAGAGATAACTCCAAAGCCTAGATACCTCTTAAGGACAAAAAATCATGCTTCTAGTTTTCGAAGTCATGACAATAAAAAAGCTCTAAGAATTTGTGTTTTTTCATTGTTAAATGTCATTTAACTTACTTCAATCATCACATTACCATGCTTTTTTTTATTTGATTAAATGAAATAATTCAGGAGATTAAAGCATTGCAGTTAGCCTTTTTACCTCTTACTCTCCCATTAACTTTTAGGGAGAGCGATAAAAACCGGGAGAGTTACCCAGCCACAGGCATTTCATCAATCTGTTTTGACCCTGAATACCACCGATTGATGGTGTTCTTCCATTCCCCATCCAGAACCTTTGTCCGCACCTGCAAGAGTAGATGTGCTCCCTTCTGGGTCCAACGCATTTGCTGCTTTTTCTCTATACGCTTGGCCACCACCTGACTCGCTGTTGATCCCACGAACCCCGTTGAAATCCTTTCCCTACAACGGTAGCGCTCTATAGTTAGAGATTAAGCGTTTAGCCGTAAGACCTTTAGTGTGTATATCCAAGTTTAAGGAAACAGCCGTTGACGAACACTAAAGCAAACTTCTCGATAGATTGGATCTCCATACCCCCGTCTGAACCAAATCTCCGATATACCCAAATTCCCAATTCCAAGTTTTGGCGATAACTAAAGCATGGTCTTCATAATGTCCTCGAAGAAGCAGGTAAATATTACACTAAATAATCAAAAGCTTTAGACCTTTTGAATTCGCTCAAAACAATACACAGCAGAGCTTTGATACTCGAATAGCATCTTTAATTCCGATTTCTGGCAACAAATCTGGAATTAAAATCACTGATCTTATATAGTGATCTTCAAGTTCATGCTCTGTGGTGCAATTTATGTCGCGTTTCTCTCAAATTTCCGACATCCCGCCCGTTCGTCTCGTTGAGTTGGGCAAGGAAAAATCAGAGGAGAGAAAGTCCTTAGAGAAGCCACCCTTACCTACATCAGCAGTGGGGAATCTGAGATCGCAACGCATTGAACAGTTCCTATCCCTGAAGAATTTAGCGGCCAACACCCGACGAAACTATGAACGACATTTACGACGGTTCAGTTTGTGGGTAAACAAGGACTGGCACCAGATTACCATGAATGACCTTAAACGCTACAAGACTTATCTGGAGTCGGGTCGGAAGTTGAAGCAAGGATCAGTGGGAGCAGTGTTAACGGCCCTTAAAAGCTTCTTTACTTGGCTCGAAAAGGCGGGATATATCGAGGACAATCCCGGTGCGGCGATCAGTATTCCGGTCACACTAGAGACGGAGGGGAAGAACCTGGAGCTGTTCCAGGTGGAGGCTTTGTTTGAAGCATTGGAAGGGCGGAAAACGGAGAGACGCGATCGGGCGATTCTATGTTTGATGGTCTATGCCGGTTTACGGGCTGAGGAAATCTCTCAACTTAATGCCGGGGATTATAACGGGGTGGAAATCACGATTCGGCAGGCTAAGCATGGGTCAGTGGGTCGGGTGCCTGTGGATGAGCAGACTGACGCAGCACTGCGGGCCAATCTCCGGGTTCGGGTTGCAGACTGTGAGGGAGGAATGACGGAAGATGATCCGATGTTTGTGTCTACCAGTCATCGCAATAAGGGGCAGCGGCTAGGATATGAGGGCATCTATAAGCTGGTCAAGGTTTTGGCTCAGGATGCAGGCTGGCCTGATATTCATCCCCATAAAGGACGGCATACCTATGCCAGCCAACTGATCGAGAATGGCATGGATGCCTACTTAGCCATGACCTTAATGCGGCAACGCTCTGTAAAGGCTTTTGAGGTCTATTCTCAGAAGGTCAGGTATCGAACGGCTAAAGGGGTGTTTCTGGAAAATAAAGGGGAACTGGAACGACAGCCAATGTCTTTGGAAGAGCTGGTGACGGCTGGTGAGGTATCTAACGTTGAAACTGTTCAGTTAGAGGCTGTAGAGCCTGATATTCTGCCTCCGATCCAAGCAGTGGATCTGCCCTCGAATGTTGTCCAGGTGGGACTAACCCTTGAGGTTTCAGGACGGAAGAAGGGCAAGGTTAGACGGGAGATTGAG
>NZ_JANQOY010000072.1 GCF_028285565.1 Acaryochloris sp. IP29b_bin.148 | reverse complement strand
TGCTGGGGGAGTAATGTCGTAGACTTTGAGCGTATCGCGCTGAATTACTTCTTGTGAAGTGACTGATACCTTCTCAACAATGACTCGTAATTCGTACTCCAACGGATGACTCCCTAAATGCTACCAGGTGGGAGTTTATCATCTATTGCCTAAAGCTGCAATATATTTACGCTTCCGTCAAGACTTAGGAGCAGTGGAGCTGATTAGTGATCGGGGTGCTGAAAATGACGTGGAAGCTGGAAGAATCCGCGAGGCCATAGAGAAAGTGAGTTATGAATGGGCCTCATTCCCTCCGGGACGTTATGACCAAAACTTCAAGTCTTATGATGAACTTCTTTCTTTCTACCAACAGCAACTGGACATTTATAGTTAATTGCTTTAGGCATAGTTGAAAGTAGTGTTAATTCCAAACTAAAACTTAAATACTACTTTCAACATGCCTCAGTTACCCAGATTAAGCCTAAGAGTCTCAATCGAGTGTTAATGCTCTATAGCATTGCACAACTTATATAAGTTCAGGATCCAAGAACTTCGAGAACTTATAAATCGAAGAAATCAATAAATCATTGCTTAGTTCTAAGAGATAAACCTCTAGAGATGATTTTTGATTAATTCTCTGAAACAGTAATTTTTTGCATGCATCCATTTTATAGGGAGGATAAATAATGAAACCTCAAGGGCAGTATTTAACACCTACCCAACATAAGTCTTTACTTAGAAGTCTAGATGATGATTTACGACTTGAGTATCGACGTCGGATCGAAATTATGTTGTTGGCAGATGAGGGGAAATCCCAAACGCAAATTTGCAAAGAATTGGGCTGCTCTCAGGAAACAGCTCGGCACTGGATGACGATGGTACAAATAGGTCAATCTCATTTATGGAATGGACGACCGATGGGCCGTCCGAAAAAGATTAATGAAGAATATCTCAATCGATTACAAGAACTCGTGAGCCACAGCCCTCGACAATATGGTTATCCTTTTCAACGCTGGACAGGTCAATGGTTAAGTAAGCATCTAGAAAAAGAACTGGATAGAAGAGTTAGTGCTTGTCATGTAAATCGGTTACTCAAGTATATGAATTTATCGACAAGATAAAAATAAAATCGATTATTCCATAGGAAATTAATTACAAGTTTTAATTTTTTAAAAACACAATTCGACCTATTTTACACAATTAAAATTTCAAATACTATTGATCTAATTGATTATATTTATTAGAATTCAGCTAGAAACTAATTCAATGAATACTTGTCTAAAAAATGACCCAAGATTCAGGCGGCAACAAATGATTCATTGAAAAATCATTTTTTTGGAGTTATAAATACCCATGAGTAAATTATTTTCTATGATGAATAATGAGCAAGCAGAATCATACAACGGTGGAGGATTACTATTTGAATCCACAATAGATTTTGATATAAATATGTATTCAAGAAATTTTAGAAATGAGAGAGGTGAAAAAATTGAAATTGACACAAATACTCATGCTGAAGGAGCAATAAATAATGCTAACAAGAACTACACTATTACTCTTGAACGTAGACAATTTGGCTTTTGGCTCGAGGAACAATCAAGGGTAACCGCTATAGATGGACAAGCAAATATAACTTTTAGTGGTTTGGATAACAATAGTCCTTATCGTCTTAGATTCAGCGATAAGGGTTTTGCAGATTTCAAAAAAATTGTTGGTTCAATAGCTGTTTATGACTAGAAATAAGATTGACAAAGACATTTCAAGTGATTGAGTTAGTTCATTCATTTCTACTCTAATTCCTAGTTGAGGAATATTAACTTTCAGATCTATAAAGTCCTTGAATTTAAAGCTTCATAGGCTGATTAGAAGTCTTTAGAGAGCCTTTTTACATAAGGTTTTCAAAAGACTTCTAATTATTCAAACTAAAATCCATATTAGTAAAGATTTTGGAAAACTTTTTAAATAGCATCTAATACTTATAAGCAAGAATAATTGTAAATTGTAATATAAAATATTGATTTTTTAGTTCTGAAATTAAAACATATTTCACCTAATTATGCGAATAATAATAGCTTAAACTCTTGATTTTTTTGAATTTAAATTTCAATATTGAATCAAAGCTTAGTTGATTAAAGCTAAACTTTCCTTGTAAGCTAAGAGGCATGAATATGACTACAACACAAATTAATATTAATGAGATACTATTCGCTGATTTAACACTTGAGTCAGCAGAAAATTTTCAAGGTGGTGGAATGATAAATGATAAATTTGTTCAGTTTACTAAAGGACCCGAGGTTCTCCAAGATTCTGGCGGTTTTAATAGTACTATACTCACTGGCCCAGTAGGTGGAACAATTAGTCTAAGCACTTCATTTAGTTCTTCTGCAGGAAATAATGAATTCCGAGCAACTATTAAAAATATGGACACCAAAGCTACAAATACCAAAGTCGTAAACTTTGGAGACGATATAACAACATGGACAGGTTTAAGAGGAGACAAATATCAGATTTTTCTTGCAGATATTGAAAGTGATATCAACACTGGCTCTGCTATAGCTACGTTTGTCTAGTATATTTTTTGAGTCATAAAATGCTTCAAGATTACAATCATTAATACTTTTATATAGTTAATGATGTAATTTTGAAGCATTTAAAAGTGTAATTCTTAATATCATTCATGATGGAGATAGGGATAAGAAATATAAAATTTGCCTTTGCTTTCTTACAGCATTTTACTCAATGATGAAATATCAAATCGTCATACAACACAGTGAAGAAGACTGTGGTGCGGCTTGCCTTGCCACTATTGCTAAATACTATGGACGCACCTTTACTATTGCTCGTGTTCGTGAAGCTGTGGGCACTGGCGCACGAGGTACCTCTTTACTTGGTATATATCGCGGGGCAGAAATACTAGGCTTTCATGCTCGACAAGTTAAAGCCTCTTCTCAACTACTTGACCAACTACATGAAGCCCCATTACCAGCAATCATTCACTGGAAGGGTTCCCACTGGGTCGTTCTATACGGACAAAAACGAAACCAATATGTCATTTCCGACCCTGCAGTAGGCCTACGTTATCTTTCCCGACAGGAGCTAATGCAAGGCTGGGGTAATGGCGTCATGCTATTACTCACCCCCGACGAAACCCGTTTCTACCAACAAGAAAACGATCAAGTCGGTGGCTTTGGACGTTATCTACAGCGGGTGTGGCCCTACCGCTGGCTTCTAGCTCAAGCGATTTCGATCAACTTTGCTATTGGCCTGCTCTCATTGGCCTCTCCCATGATGATGCAACTGTTAACCGATGATGTACTAGTCCGTGGAGACACTCAACTCCTAGCGACTCTGGCCATTGGTGTCCTCGCTCTCAGTATGATCCAAAGTGTCATTAATTTAGTGCAGTCGCACTTAGTCGGACATTTTGGCCAACGCTTACAGCTAGGACTGATCCTAGAATATGGGCGCAAACTCCTACACTTGCCACTCTCCTACTTTGAAGGTCGTCGTAGCGGAGAAGTTGTTAGCCGCATCTCTGACGTCAATGCCATTAACACCCTGGTGTCCCAAATCGTCTTGGGCCTACCCAGCCAATTTTTTATTGCCATAGCTTCCCTAATCTTAATGCTGCTATACAGTTGGCAGCTTACCCTCGCCTCCATAGCAGCCTTTATTGTCGTCACCCTGGTCAATCTAACCTTCCTACCCGCCCTGCGCCAAAAAACACGCAATATGATTGTCCTAGGCACAGAGAACCAAGGCTTTCTTGTAGAGACCTTTCGCGGCACTCAAATCCTAAAAACTACTCAAGCCACCCCCCAAGCCTGGCAGGAATATCAAAGCAATTATGGCCAGCTTGCCAACCTAGGTTGGAAAACCATGAAGCTGGGGCTATACAGCAGTACCATCACTGGCTTTCTATCCACCTTTACCTCCATTGGTATCCTGTGGCTCGGCAGTTCCTTGGTGATCAATAAAACCCTATCTCTAGGACAGTTAATGGCCTATCACGGTATGAGTCGTAACTTCCTAGGATTTTTAGGATCATTGATTGGTCTAGTGGATGAATTTGTCACTGCTCAGGTGGTGATCCAACGGCTAACCGAAGTCATCGACGCCACTCCAGAAGATGCCAAGGACGCCAAAAAGCCCTGGGAAGAAATCCGAGGCAATGCTGATATCACCTGCACTGATCTAGTGTTCCATCATGCCGGACGGGTTGATCTACTGGATAATTTTTCCCTCTCCATTCCGGGTGGCCAAACTACCGCTCTGATTGGTCCCTCTGGCTGTGGCAAAAGCACCTTAGCTAAAGTGCTCGCAGGCTTATACACCATTCAATCTGGGAATATCCGCTATGGACTCTACAACCAAGAGGACTTATCCCTGGAATGCCTCAGACAGCAGGTGGTTTTAGTGCCCCAAGACCCCCACTTCTGGAGTCGGTCCATTTTAGAAAACTTCCGCTTTAGCTATCCAGACATCACCTTTGCGCAAATTGTTCAGGCTTGCCAAATTGTGGGGGCAGACGAGTTTATTAGCCAATTGCCCGATAAATACCAGACTGTTCTGGGTGAATTTGGCGCGAATCTGTCCGGTGGTCAAAAGCAACGTTTAGCGATCGCTAGGGCAATCGTCACCGACCCACCTGTCCTGATTATGGATGAGTCTACAGGTGCCCTAGATCCGGTGAGTGAAGCCCAGGTGCTTAAAAACCTGCTCACTCAACGACAGGGTAAAACCACCCTTATAATTAGTCATCGGCCCAAAGTCATTAGCTGTGCCGACTGGATCGTGATGTTGGACCAGGGAACGCTAGCCATTCAAGGAACCCCTCTAGAGTTAAGTCGCCGAGACGGAAATCATCTTGACTTTCTAGAAGGTGGGATGGTTCAACCTCAGCAACTTGCCCTCACTAATGGTCACGCCAAATTCCTATAGCTGAGGCAACACTCGTAACCAGCCAGACCAATAATCCTCTAGAGAATCGTAATCATCATGGTGAGTCCTTCAACCTCGAACCCTGACTTCTTGCCCCCTATCCGCACCAATGAATTTCTGCCTCCCATTGAAAATTGGGTGATTTTTGGCGGATTATCCATCGTCTGTGTAATTGGTCTCGCCCTGCCGGTTAGCTCTATTGTTAAGTATAAAGAGATTGTTAAATCCCAGGCTTATATTCGGCCGACGGGAGAGTTGCGAACGGTGCAATCTCCCATCGAAGGCCAAGTCCAAACTATTGTTGCTAAAGAAAATCAAGCGGTTCAAAAAGGCGATATTTTAGCCACCTTAAAATCAGACCACTGGCAGCTCAAACAGACTCAACTGAACAATAATATTCAGCAGTTGCAGCTACAGAACAGTCAAATTAATACCCAGCTATTGGCTCTGGATCGACAAATCAGCGCTGAACAGTATCGCATTCGGCATGCTGTGGATTCCGCTCAAGCCGAACTCGCCTATCAACATCGTATGTTCAGGGATAAAACTATTACCAGTACTGCCAAACTTAAAGAAGCGCAGGCTAATATCAAGTCAGAACAAGCGGCTCTCCAAGCGGCACAAGATCGATATATAAGATATCAAGCCGTCTCTGCTGCCTTATCAAAAAACGAATTAGAAGAAGCAGCCTTAGGCCTTCAACAACAACAGCAAGCAGTGTCTGCAGCAAAGGCAACATTGCAGGCTACCTTTGCTGCTCTTAATCCCAGTGAAGCGGAAATGGCAATGGCCAAAGAAAAAATTCTACAAGAAAATGCGATTGGCCAAGCCGCTTTATCAAAACTGATGCAAGAAAAACAAGCCTTGGGACAGCAACGGACCGAAATTAATAAGCAGTTGCATCAAAATCGGGCTGAACTACAGCAAGTAAGGCTTAATCTCAACCAGACCAAAATTGCAGCCACCGCCAATGGTATTATTGCCCAGCTAAATCTTCGCAATCCTGGGCAAACGATTGGTCCTGGCGTAGAAATCGCTCAAATTGCCCCTGATGATGTTCCTTTAGAAGTCCAAGCCACTGTTTCTCCTCCAGACATTAGTAAGGTCAAGCTGGGTCAGTCTGTGAGCATGAGAATCTCAGCTTGTGCCTATCCCGACTACGGTACGCTGACAGGAACAGTTAGCCAAATCTCTAAAGATACAACCAAGCCAACCCAAAAGCGCTCAAATAGTAATCCAAGGGTTGAAGAGAATAGCACTGCTCCTGCCTTTTATAAAGTCATGATTAAGCCTAATCAAACCTATTTAAAGCAGGGAAAAAACCGATGCCAGATTGGGTTAGGGATGGAAGGACGAGCTGATATTGTGACCCGAGAGGAAACAGTCTTTAACTTCTTCCTTAGAAAAGCAAGATTGATGGCTGATATTTGACTGCTTGGGCAAGATGGCTTGGATCAAAACCGGGTAACACTGTCAGGGGCGATCAAGTTAACCTGAAGGCTTGTGGTTTCCTCCTTTGAACTGATCTTCAAGCATAATTTCAACCCATGCTGTTGCAGCCAGCCTTCCTACAAAAATCTACCATCTGTAAATTTTTCCGGGTTTTCTTACCCTACATTGGTTTGACGGAAACAGAGCTACTGCCATTTACGTATTTGGTTTAAGTTTTCCGCCTGTGTTTCTTTGAGTACGGAAACAGCCGTTGACGAACACTAAAGCAAACTTCTCAATAGATTGGATCTCCATACCCCCATCTGAATCAGATCTCCGATATACCCAAATCCCC
>NZ_JANQOY010000016.1 GCF_028285565.1 Acaryochloris sp. IP29b_bin.148 | reverse complement strand
TTGGCATATACCCCTCTTGGCTGGCTGGCTTGGGTATCTGCCATTATGGATTAGCCAATTCTTCCGATTACATCTCAACATTTAGCGGAAACTAGAGTGAAACTTATATCAAAATCTGTGACAAGTGTCGCTACCTTTATCGAGCCGTTGACTCTGACGGCTACACCCTCGACTTTCTACTCACGGCAAAGCGAGATGCCAAAGTTGCAAAGCACTTTCTGACCAAAGCACTGAATGCGGTTCATACCCATGACCCTCGGGTGATCAATGTGGACAAAAATCCAGCATATCCCCCTGCTGTTGAGCAGCTACAGGAAGAAGAACGTATCCCTGAAGGAGAAAAAGTACGGCAGGTCAAATACCTCAACAATATAGTGGAGCAAGATCATAGAGGTATCAAACGTCTAGTGAATCCTGGCATGGGTTTTGGATCATTCAATTCCGTCAGAAGAACTTTGAAGGGATTTGAGGCGATGAACATGATCCGCAAAGGTCAGATCAAAAATGTGGAAGAGGATGATGTGATAGGACAGATCTCATTCATCAATCAAATCTTCGAATTAGCTGCATAGTCTTGGATAAAGCTCAGAGAAGTTTTGTACCTGGAAGCATTATTTGCGACACAACCCTTTTTGGCCTTTCTGGGGACGTTCAATGGGCTTTTCAGTCACATCCATCACAACGACATCCAGCCGCTCAAACCCTTGTAGCATCCAGTTCGTCGCTTAAAGTCCTTTGCACTCGGCTGTTGGGCTGTTGCATGATTCATTGGGTATGGCACTGAAGATAAAGAACATCAGGCCCACTACCATATCGCAAATTCAATTATGCAAGAGGTCTAATTAAGAGATAATTAGGACTAATATAGACGCTAAATAAGATCAAATATCCTGAGACGTCTCAGGCCAGTCTTCACAGGAGTCATCAACATAATGCTGAAGTGGGATTGCTTCTGCTTGAATGTAATCTAATATCTGTTGGAATTGGCAATTTGGTGGGATGTGCACTAACCAAAAAGAGGCCATTGTAACTGTCGAGGTACAGCCCATTTCTTGTAAATAATCAAAGAATTTAATTGCATCTTCTCCACGATGATCCACTGTTACTACTGTAGATTTAGTAGTTGCCATCAAACGTAGCGTCGTGTAACCAGATTTTGCAATGATGTTTGTAACAGAGAGATATCCATCTTCATTGGGCTGGGCTTCGACAATGTCGTTTAAACCAAGGCCTAAAGGATTACCAGGGGTGAAAAAATTCCAGTAGATATCTCTAATGATGTAACGATTTTGCTCGATTAAATCAACGAGAAGATAGATATCTTCTTGTTCGCCATCGTCACATAACAACTCAATTAATCGGCTTTCGTTATCCATAGAAGAGATCTATTGTGGAGATTAGCGTTCGCCCAGATTTGCTACAATCACGTTCATTTTTTAACAAGATTAGTAGTCATAGACAAAATCATCAGTCTCACAAGCCATTATGAGCGCATCAACCGAATCGAAAAAGGGGTACGGCCCTGACTCTGAACAAATTGCTCACATCTCCTGAAAGCTAGAAATGACATAGTTTTCAGTTCGATGAATCACAAGCTATTGACACTCCCCGGTCTAAAGGCACGGGGAGTGTCAATAGCCGATGTATACGATAGATTCAAGAACAACTTTAAGGAAGTGATAGCTGATGATGTCTACTGATAGACAAGTAGAAGCTGGCCAAGCAGTATATACCAGGACCACACTGGCTGCTTATGACATCATAGTCTTAGGAATATCCAATCAATATATTTGGAAGTGTCCTTCTACGAAAATTGAGGAGAATTACAACAAGTTCGTTTCTGCAAACCACCTAGATGTGGGGGTAGGCACTGGCTATTTCTTAGATCGATGTCACTTTCCATCTGAGTCACCGCGTATCGCACTGATGGATCTGAACACCAATGCATTAGATTTTGCATCAAAGCGGATAGGTCGCTACATGCCTGAGATTTACAGGCAAAATATTCTTGAGCCCATTTCAGGGGATATTCTCCAGTTTGATTCCGTGGGCTTAAATTATCTACTCCACTGTTTGCCCGGTGCTATTACTGAGAAGGCAGTAGTGTTTGAGCACCTCAAATCATTGATGAATCCAGGTGCAACGATATTTGGATCAACCATACTCCAAGGTGGTGTGAAAAGAAATTTGGCTGCTACCTATCTAATGCAGTTCTACAACCAAAAGGGAATCTTTTCTAATGTAAGGGATGATATTGAAGGCTTGAAGTCTGAACTGAACAAATCCTTCGAAGATGTTGTTGTGGAAGTAATCGGTTGTGTCGCCCTTTTCTCAGGACATGTTCCTACTCATATTCAAGTGAAGAAATAGATGGCTTTGCAGAGATTGGCTTTGCTGAGGTTTATCAGAACATTTAGACTTGACGCTATTGATGCCAGGCAACAGGGCTGTGCGGCAAAATCTTTAGTAAATCTAAGCTACCTGAACTCATCCCAATCTCAGCTCTTATTGCCATCTCTTTCCACCCTCAGAGGCAATTTTGGGTCATTTACCCATATTCCAATTTAAACTTCACCCCACCCAGATCTCCTGATACCAATTTCATGTGAGTATGAACGACGTGATTTACTAAATTGACGTATGTACAGTGCTTTCACAGATTAATACAGGTCATCTTGCTGGGTAATGGGTATGACCATAAAATCCTCCCCGCTACTCCACCAGAAAGCCACCAAGCAAAACTCCGATCAAAACAGCCACCAAGCAAAACTCCGATCAAAACAGCCACCATAGGCAATTGAACGGGTACGAAGCAATGAACATGATCCGCAAAGGCCAGATTAAAATGTGACTAAAGATGATGTGTTAGGACAGATCTCTTTCATCCATCAAATCTTCGGATTAGCAGCATAGTCTTGAATGAAGCTCAGAGGGGTTTTGTACCTGAAAGCATTATTTGCAACACAACCAAATTTCTTCCAGCTTGAATAAGTCTGGTATCCTGTCATTTGGCTAATTCAATGACAGGTGATCTATGCGTATCCGAGGACTCGTAAAAGCTTCACAGCAAGTTAGAGATCAGCTCAAAATTGGCATTCCCCTCAACGAAGTCCCGCAGTTCAAACAATATGTTGCGGGTTCTATCAAGGCGACAGAGCAAATCTGTGCCAACGCCAAGATTTCGCCCAATCAGCTCCCCCTTCCTTCACGAAAAGCCTATAAATTCTTGAGAAGCGTTGATCTAAAGAATTTGCCCATCGCTCAGCACACCAGCTCTGTGCAGAGTCAAAAGCGAGTTGCCATTCGCCAAATTCGTCCTCAACATCAACGCCTTCAACATCAAATCAGTGAAGTTGCCAATGGCTCTGGCTTGGATTCAAAACAAGGACGGCATCTCGTCCAACAGCTTCAGCATACTGTAGAGAATATTGAGAATCTATGCGATCGCCAAGGGGTAACCCCGGCGAGTTTAACGGGGCAATCCCGGCAAATCTATTGTTGGATCAAGTTTCTACTCAGTGATGATAACTTGAGATCGCATTTCAATGCCGTACAGACATTTCATCATCTGTTGCAACTCGGCTGGGAACAGCAGAAGCAAACCTGTAAGCAGCTCAAGGATATCAATACTGTATCCATCGAGTTTGCCAATATGTCAGCGTTGTATCGCTGCAAACTTGGGAGTGATTCTGGGAGTATCAAGGTCAACGAGGGATTTATCCTCGCTGACACTGCAGTGCTGCAGGCCTTGGTAGATTCGATATTGCAGGGTAAGTCGCCTCAAACGACCCCTGTGTTCTTGGAGTACTCACTCTCAGAAGAGTTTGCAGAACTCCTACTGGCAATGGAACTCATGGTGGAGGAGCTTCGGGGAAATACACAAGGAAGTACCCATAACTTAGATGAGGTGTTTAAGCGGGTCAATCAAGCCTATTTTGACGGCACTCTGAATAAACCTAAACTCAATTGGAGCCGTACCTTCAGCAAACGCAAATTCGGCCATTACGAACCGAGCAGGGATCGGGTGGTGATCAGTCTGACTCTTGATTCAAAGAAAATTCCTAGATATGTTGTCGATTTCGTGATGTACCATGAACTCCTTCACACCGTTCATGGGCATCGAATCCAAAATGGACGGTATCGGGTACATACGCCTGAATTCCGGGTCGATGAGCGCAAGTTTAAACAATACTTGCAAGCTCAGCAGCACCTCCAACGTCTGGTCCAAGCTTCTTAGAAATCAATCGAGTATCTGTAGAAAACTGGGGCGTTGTTCAGTGGCTTTCCACCAAGCTTTGAGTTTCGGGGTATTCGCTGTGACAGTCTCCATTTCTGGCGTTTTAGATAGATAAAGCAATACGGGCATTAAGTATAAGTCCGCTAGTGTGATATCGCTTCCTAGTAGGTAAGGATTGCAGGAGGCAATTGCTTCAATTGCTCCCAACGCGGTTTGGGCTTTGGGTACTGCTGTCTGAATTGCTGCTTCATCAGGTTGACCATTCTGACTAGGAACAATTAATCGCTGAATGGTGATCACGCTAATTGCTGGACTGTAGAGGTAGTTATCGATAATCGCCATGATTTGACGCATCCGAGCTTGACCTATCGGTTCAGAAGGTGTGAAAGTGTGGTTTCCTGTTACTGCGTCTAGGTAATCAAGAATGGCACAAGTTTCATAGAGAATCTCCCCATCCACTTCTAGGACTGGCACTTTACCAAACGGGTGCTTTGCTAGGTATTCTTGACTTCGCTCACTGAAAATATCAACTGTTTGGAGATCATGGGGAGTATTCGTTTCCGTCAAGAGCATTCGGACAGAACGGACATAGGTGCTAAGAGCTGGACCATAGAGAGTAATTTGAGTCATGGGAGTTTGTATAAATTAGCGCCTGTAGTTTACCCTGTATAGCGATCAGTAGCATGAGACGATAGTGAGGACATCCTCATTCATCCAAATTGAGGCGGAATTTCTTTTCTGGAAAAGTGCCCAAGAATTGGATCACTCCAGTGCCAATCCCTTGATTTTTCTATTCTGGAGTTGCCACCATTGCCCTAGTCGCCCTACAATTTCACCTGCCAGAGCGAGGGGATGAGGGTGTCACAGCAGATAACTTCTCCCTGTTGGTTAAACGATCCGTAATGTCGGGTATCCTGGTCCTGAATCTTCTTCAAAGATGATCTCAGCGATGGGTGATCCAGGTCGCAACACTAGGTGGGGAAGTTGGAGGATACGATCTGCGGTTGCAAATCGAACAGCACCACAATGGTAATTTCCTAAATACCTCATGAAACGCTAGTAATAGAGCTATCCTGAGCTGAGCTTATCATTAGTGTTGGCCGTATTGCTCTTTTGTCGCTTATGCAACAGTTGTTGATCAACCGCTTCCGAGGACTATTCTTGAGTGTGGCTGTTTTAGAAGCCCATGTGCAAGGAAGTGCTGGGCATCCTGGGAAGATTGCTGCTATCCCAAGCAAAGAATATGGTTGGGAAATACTGCCAGAGAATTTGGGGTGGTGTGGTGCGATCGCAACGTCAACCCAAACCCTGATTTCCACTCAAGCGCTCTGCCCAGGAACCGCTTGCCAGACGGATGATGCTTGCGCTCGTTTACTGGCGGGTCTGCTGCCTGCAGCGTTATTTTGGCATGATGATGTGTCTTGCTTAGAAAACCAGCTAGGGCAATGTTTGTCAGGAACCGATTCAGAACTCCAAGCTGGAGGGGTGGGCATGGGCGTTGCGATCGCACGTCTTTGTCGAGAACAGGCCAATCCCCAAACCTTGATCTCCCACCTGCTGGCCCAACCCTGCTTATCTGAAACGTACCTGCACGCTCAACTCAGTCAAATTCAGGGATTGCTGGATGCCCATGCCAGTTTAACGAGGGTTTGGTATCAAATAGGCCAGGACCAGACGTTGCCGGCTCACCGATACGCAACTGCGATCGCCATGGCAGTATACACCTGGGCCACTTCGGCAGATTCGTGGCCCTTAACGATCGCTCGAATTCTGGCTTTACCTCAACCCTCCGTTATTGCAGCGCTGATGGCTAGTGCATTGTCTGGGGTCTTTAACGGTATCAACGGCATCCCCCTCAATTGGCAAACCTCACTATCTGCCGCATCCTCTCTAGGGTCTAGAGAACATAGCCTGGCCTTAGCCGATCAGTTATTAACCACTTGGTCTGGCTACTATGGTCATCAAGCGCTTCCCCCTGCTGAGCTAGAGATCACAACCGTCTCTGCCCCCGGTGTCTTGCGCTTCCGCGAATAGGCTATACTGCCGATTTATAAACAGCGGACTTCTGGTTCTCGAACTCCATGGGGCGCCATCTGTACCCAGCGACAGGATAAACTAGCGAGTTGACTATAATTGAAGGACTCAGACATTTTTTTTGGTCACATCAAGGATTTCAACCATGCCAGCACACCACCCACCTGCCGACAGGATGCGTCCGAATTGAATGGACCTTATGCTTGAGTAGCCTAACCCTCCAATGAAGAAATTACTCCGTTCTCAGAAGCTGCGTCTGAGCCGCTGGCTATCTTTATCATCTGTGTTGCCTCCTCTGACTGTTCCATCAGTCAGCAAACAGCGCTCTTTTCAGCAGCACTCTCCGCTTTTATTTGCAGTCTCCGTTGCTGCACTGACCAGCGTCATTGGTCACCGATTTTATAATGAACCCCAACTTACTGTGGGTACCATTGCCCCTGAAACCATCAGAGCCCCTAAATCTGCTCAAGCCCCTGATCCAATTGCTACTAAGACTGAACGAGAAGCTGTGCTGCGGGGGGCCGTAAGTGTCTACCGGCTCAATTCATCACAAACCGCCAATATTCAACTGGACTTGAATACCTACTTGGCGGATATTTCAAAATTTCGAGACTCAGCAGGGCCATTGCCCTATGCGTCTACCAAGGCATTGTCGCCGACGGCTCAACACTTTCTGCGTCAGCTTACGACTGGAGACTTTCAGAAGCTGCTTCAACAGGTTAGTGCGACGACCCCACCCTCTACTCCTTGGTTAAAGACCGCTAATGCTCGACAAGCGATTTCAGCCCTAAAGCGATATAGAGCCAACGAAAAAGATGGGGGAAAATGGTCCAGTCTTATTCGCCAAATTGGCTTAGCCCAACGAGATTATCAGGCCGCGCTGAAATCCGTTCCACCCCGTCTCCAAGAGTTTCCCAGCAAAGATCTCTTGGCCTTTACAGAACCGGAATGGGCGATGGCCCAAAGACGGCTTCGGACAACGCTTAATCGTATTCTCACCCAAGGAATCCCGCCAGGTATACCCCCCAGCCTAATGCGGCGCACCACTCAAGTTCAGCTGCAAGACTATTCCAGTAAAGTGCGAACCCTCGGCCAACAGCTGCTTCCCATTGTTCTGAAACCCAACCTGAGTGTTGATCCGGCAGGCACCCTTCGCCAGCGCGAGATTATTGCAGAACAAATTCCGATTAAGCGCATTCCGATTCGTAAGGACGAAATTATTGTCAAGGAAGGCGAAACGATCTCACAAAGAGAATTTGCGTTACTGGACCATTTTGGTCTCAGTCGCCGGGGCATCAATTGGTTGGGCTTGTTTGGGACATTGGCTGCTGTCAGTGGTGGGGTTAGCTTATTTCTGGTGGTGCAAAAACGGGGTCAGCTAGCGTTTGGCCGTCGAGATTATCTGCTCGTGTTGCTGCTATCTGTCAGTTCTTCGCTTCTGATTTGGACCACAGCGCTCAGATATACTAGCCTACCGGCGGTTGGCCTTCTCGTCGGCAGCTTTTACGGTCCAGTCCTAGGCGCTACCGTGGTGCTGATTCTTTCGGGTCTGATTCCGCTAGGACTCAGTGGCGGCTTGATGGAGTTTGGGGCGATTGCTGTCGGTAGTCTGGTGGCTAGCCTTGTTGCCCGTCAAAGACGCTCTCGAGAAGAGATTGCCTTGTTAGGTGTCATCGTTGCTATTACCCAAGGGGTGACATTATTTGTCCTTATGACCCTATCCGGCGCTCCAGTCTACAGTATTTTAGGATTGTCCTTGGTTCAGGGGTTAGTGGGATTGGGGTGGACTATTGTGGCCTTAGGCATTAGCCCCTACATCGAGCATGTGTTTGATCTGGTGACCCCCATTCGGTTAGCGGAACTGGCGAATCCCAATCGACCTTTGCTGAAGCGGTTGTCTCGGGAAGCTCCTGGAACCTTTCAGCACACCATGTTTGTGGCTACTCTGGCTGAGGCAGGAGCGAGTGCTTTAGGTTGTAATGTCGAGTTGGTAAGAACGGGGACGCTCTACCATGACATCGGTAAAATGCACGATCCGCAGTTTTTTATTGAGAACCAGCGAGACACCACCAATAAGCACGATCTGCTCAACGACCCCTGGCAGAGTGCTGAGATTATCAAGAAGCATGTGTCTGAAGGGCTGGTGATGGCCCGTAAATGTCGTTTGCCTGCAGCCGTGCAAGCCTTTATCCCTGAGCATCAAGGGACGATGGTGATTGCGTTTTTCCACCATCAGGCTCAGCAGCAGGCGGCAGCCAATCCTGATCTCGATCCGGTTCAGGAGTCCGATTTTCGCTATCCCGGCCCCACTCCCCAATCCCGAGAAACGGGGATTGTCATGTTGGCAGATTCCTGTGAAGCGGCGTTGCGATCGCTCAAAGATGCCACCCCAGACTTAGCCCTAAAAACCATCAACAAAATATTTAAAGCCCGCTGGCAGGATGACCAGCTGGTAGATTCTCAATTGACTCGAGATGAGTTGAATGTATTAGCAGAGGTGTTTGTAGAGGTCTGGATGCAGTTTCACCACAAACGTATTCCTTACCCCACCGCAACCATCCCCCCCAAGTAAGAAAAAATATGTAACACTACTTTGGGTATCTCTGGTTTTTAGCCAGGGATGAGTGAACCATCCAGATATTTATCCTGTTTTTGTGAGGAAACCCTATGGCTTTAACCGCTGGTACTGCTGCTCCTGCGTTTACAACGAAAGACACCAATGGCAACACGGTTTCCCTCGCTGATTATGCTGGGAAAACGGTCGTCCTATATTTCTATCCCAAAGACGATACGCCAGGCTGCACCAAAGAAGCCTGTAGCTTTCGCGATAATTACTCTGCCTACCAAGGCAAAGATATTGTGGTCTTTGGCGTAAGTGGTGATGATGAAGGATCTCACCAAGACTTCACCAGTAAGTTCAATTTGCCATTCCCCCTACTCGCCGACGTAGACCATAGCTTGATGAAAGCTTATGACGTCGATGGTGGTGGGTATGCTCAGCGTGTCACCTATGTGATTAATGGCCAAGGCCAAATTGATAAGGTGTATAACTCTGTCAATACAGACACCCATGCCACTGATATCTTGGCTGACTTAGGGTTGTAAGATTTTGTGGCGATGCCACTGTAGAAAAAACGGTTTGATATCAAAAAAGCGTCAAGTCCTTGGCGCTTTTTTCTATTGAAAGGCTCTTTCCAGCTTTTGGTGATGCGGGATAAGGTTAACCCCAGCAAGCAACGGCGAGTTGGCCGGTGGGGAGATCGGTGATTTCGATGTTGAGGTTAAATAGAGTGGAGTCCTGGAGGAATTGGAGCCAGGTGGGAACTGTTGTGTTTGGGGGGGGGTGTTATGACTGCTGAGGAATTGTTGGAGCGCTATGCTGCTGGAGAAAGAGACTTCAGTGGGGTTGATCTCAGTGGGAGTGTCTTGAGAAAAGCCAATTTGTCCGA
>NZ_JANQOY010000245.1 GCF_028285565.1 Acaryochloris sp. IP29b_bin.148 | reverse complement strand
GTCTTGTTGGCTGTGGTCAACAACGGGATGTAGCGCAGTTTGGTAGCGCGCCTGCTTTGGGAGCAGGATGTCGCAGGTTCGAATCCTGTCATCCCGATTACAAAACGGGTTCTGTCAGCGATGTTCTGAGGGTGAGGCCGATCAGGGATCGAGGCCACGATAGAGGTTTGCGATCGCAAATTCTAAACCCAGGCTATTCAAAACAACCTGATCGCCCGCCTGATACATAACGGTCTCCCACGTATTAGCCGCTGTGCGACGACGGCATTCTACCCGCTGGCTCTCCTGAGAAATCAGAATATATTCTTCTAAGGGCTGAATTTTTTGATAATCGTCAAATTTCTCGCCTGAGTCAAAATTTCTTGTATTAGGTGAAAGCACTTCCGCAATTAGCTTAGGATATCGCTTGAGATAACGATCGTCCCGATCTCGGGGGTCACAGGTAACAAAGGCATCAGGATAGTAGTAATACTCATCTTGATAATTCACTTTGACATTACCGGAGTGAAATCGGCACTCTGAATCCCCTAGATGTAGGTTAATTAGACTGAGGAGATTTAGCGCTAGGCGATCGTGATTATCAGTGCCACCCGCCATTGCATAGACCAAGCCACGCCGATATTCATGGCGAATGGGGTTTTGGCGTTCAATGGAGAGGTATTCTTCGGGACTGATGTAGTTAGGGATAGCCATCATAGAGCGTAGGGAGGGTACCCGGTAGTTTTATTTTAGCGATCGCAAGATATCAGCAGGTCTATTCTGAAAGACGTGTGGGCAATCGCACTACAATGCTCTGTTTTGCGATTACTCACGTCAGTGAGGCCCGTCGTTAGCTGTCTTTGGTTGAGTTAAGGTGAATTGGGATGATCGATCAATTCAGCACCCTATTGTTAGATATGAATGAAACGTTCATGTTTGGTTCTGATCGATTTGGCGCAACCGAAGATTACTCCGTTATCTATCGTCAGCTTGGTGGAACAATGGAGCCAAGCCTTGTCAATCATTTGACTGGCGCGGCTTACAATTATCTAGACGTTCGCTACCCCGATCCAAAGTATCGAGAGTCATTTCCAAGTCTTCGGGAAGCTTTTGAGAGTGCCGTAGCATTTGAACCACTTTCAAACGAAAATTTAGAGCTTCTGGTGGGAACATTTTCTCGACACGAATTAGGCACTGTTCCGCCTGAATATGCAGCCGCAATACATCAACTTTCTAAACATTTTCGACTGGGCTTAGTGATTGATATTTGGTCACCCAAAGCATTGTGGGTTGAGAGGCTGGAACACTGTGGTGTTCTCCCTATTTGTGAATCTGCATCGTTTTCGTCAGATTGTGGAATGGTCAAACCATCACCCTTTCCATTTTTAAAGGTATTGAAGGAGATGCAAGTCGAGCCACAAGATGCAGTGATGATTGGTGATTCCGTTCGGCGAGATTTGGGTGGGGCATCAGCAGTAGGAATGAGTTGTATCCTTGTAGGCGGTGCACAACATCCCTCTGCGTTAGGGGCAGTCGATAGTCTACTTGAGCTAATCGCATCAGATAGCTAACATCGTGCTGCACCAAAACGTTTCAGGATGGTCGGTTTGATCACATTTATGGGGTAAATTTAGCGCAAGTCAGATTTGATGGCTGGGTTATCCTGCAGCCAAATCTGCTTAAACTGGGAGTAAGGAATGATCTGGGCTCCATGCCACAAGGTTTTATAGGCTGCTTGATACTGTAGCGATCCATGGGATTTTAAAAAGATATCTCGAACTGGCAAGAGGGTTTTCTGGATGCTGGTATTGGCAGGCGATGCGGAAACCTGGCGGCTGAGAATTTCGAGCAAATGGTCGCTGGTTTGTTTTAGGTGGGACTTATTGCGGCTGGTCTGGAGAATACGCAATAAAGTATCCAGCACTTGGGGATGATTGGGTTGAAGACGACCAAGGCGACCTGCATGGCGAATTTGGGTAGCCCTGTTGGCGGAGGATTGCAGTTTTTGTTCTAAATTGGCAATCAGCTTTTTGTCTTCTAAAGGGGTTTTGTTGTTGCGTCGACGTTGACGTGAGGGTTGGAGCGCTGATGGCGTTGGATGCAATTCTGTGAACGCTTGGGTTAACTGCTCGGGGGCAATTTGTTGTAAGGATTGCAGCGCTTGCTGACGTAAAGCAGGATCTTGGGTGGTTTGTAAGAGTTCAGTCAGTGCTTGGAGTGCCACCTGATTCTCTGGATCGATTTTGCCGAGGCGATGAGCAGCTTTCCGGCGAAGCCCAGGAGCAGCCTCAGATTGAACAATCGCTTGTAACGCCTGCAATGCTTGCGGATGTATGGGTTGGATATCCGCTAGGCTTTTGGCAATCTCAATTTGCAGATCCAGATTAGGCGCTTGGGCCAGCAGGTGTTCTAGAGTTGCGATCGCAACCCCATTCCCCGGATCATAATTTTTACCCAAGCTATGGGCCGCCAGCCACTGCTCAAAAGGATTCTGAGCATTTACCACAAACTGTTCAATCGCTTTGGTTACCAGAGTGCGATCGCTCTGAGACAATGCTTCTCCTGCTGGCTCAATCCAGACCGTGGGCTTGCTTTTCTGCTGCTGAAATCGCCACTGGACCACCTCAGTGACTAACGCTTCGGCTCCAACAAATTGGGGATATTCCGCTAACCCTTTGGTCGCCAGTAATTTCGCCTGAGTATCGTAAAACCCACCGCAGCCATCGGCAAAGTCTACTAGCGCTTGCAGAAACTCTGCTTTATCCCCATCAGCCACATCACTGCGCCCCAACCATAGCAAGATCACTTCCTGCCATTGCGTACTGAAGATGGGATGAAAGGTCGTTTCCGCATGCTGATATTCGATCAACTGATGCCCATCTGCGATGGCTTGAGCTGCAAAATATTCTTGAAATGTGGCGTGATAAAAGGCGTAGACTTTGCCCCCGGAAGTAGAAGACCAGCCTGCGGGCTGCAGCCACCCTAACTGCAACGCAAGCGTTAACTGGTCTGGATCCAAATGTTGACTGACAAATACTTCGGGCAGGCGAAACAACGGCGACGGTTGGGCCATTGCCTGCAACGCCAGGTGGGCCAAGCCTTGGTTGAGCTGCTGCCGCTGGGCCAAGCTGGTGGGGTAATGATCCTGTTTCCAGTCGTAGAGGGCCTCGACAAACTGCCGATACAGCATAGCCTTCGTTTCTGGCAGTTGCCCTTGGGTGAGCTGCCAAGTTCGACAGAGCAAGGCCAGGTGCAAGGGATTCTGGATCAGGGCTTTGAGTCGCCGCAGCTCGGGTCGATTAATGTGGTGATACAGCGTATCGCCCTTCTGGTTTTGGAACCAGTTTTGAATTACGGTTTGGACTTGATTCCCCCCTTGGCGATAGCTGAAGCTAAGGCTGCGATAGGGCGTGAAGGTTTCCAGGGCGTTGTGACCTGCGTCCCAAAGTTGCGATCGCGAGGTCAGAATCACATGGGCCTCTCCCAGCCAGCCCTTCAGCTGCTTGGCCACAAACGCCAATGCTTGGCTGGGCACCATCCCCATTTCATCCACAGCATCCAGTAACAGCCAAACCTTGCCAGTTGAGAACTGCTGGGTAAAGGCTTGCTGCTGGCTTGGCGGAACGGTAAATACCTTCAGGGTTTGCTTAAGCCAGGTTTCTAGCAGGTACGTTTCTAGGGATTGGCCCTCTAGATCGGCTAAAGAGATCCAAATCGGCAGGACCTGATTTTGGGCCAGCAATTTAAGGGCCAAGGTTTGCAACAGCGTCGTTTTGCCTGCCCCCGGTGGACCAACGATGGCCACCCGCTGAACCGCTGATTGTGCCAGTAAAACCTCTAGAAACTGATCGGGCTGATAGACCGTTGTCTCGGTGTCAGCCTCGCCTATTGCATCCCTCGTTTGTGGAGCGACATCAGTCGGATATGCCACCAGCCCCACAGGACAATAGACATCCTTCAGGTCAAACGCCAACCCCGTATGGGCCGTCAGCGGATTAGTGGTTAAGCGAGTATCCAACGCCGCCTGACAGCAGGCTCTCCAGGGACTAACCTCTGTCTTCGGTTGCGACACCCCTCGGTCCGGGCGCTGCTGATTCCAAACGTGGTCAAAGCTTTGCTGATTGGCTGCTTCTTCCCAGCGGTTATGCCACAGGGTTAGGGTGAAATGCCACTGATCCGACCCCCGCTGACTAGTGCGGTGATCTTCCAGCATGCCCATAAAGGATTGCAGATGCTTGAGACCTGCTTTCACCTGTGCGAGGGTCAGTGGCGTCTCTAAATATTGGGTTAGGGCCACCAGATGCCGAGCCGTGGTTTGCACCACCAACCGCTGATCCGTTTGCCAATAGGTTTTGATCGTCCCCCGCAGTCCTGCCAGGATTTTTTCGTCCTCAAGCGCTAGGGAATCATTAGCGAACTGCACCAACCCCATCAGGAGGGTTTGGGTTCTGCGCTGGGTAATGGGACCAAAACTTTGCTTGGGCATAGAGAACGTTTACGACAAAGTTAGGGGGTTCCCCTTAACTTAGATATCCCCCCTTATTCTAAAACCCTAACCCTGTCCGCGTTTGACTCCAACTTTGCTGCATTGGAATCGGGGGAGAGACGGCCAGTAGATTAGGTTCAACGATAAGAAACGAGGTACTTCACGCCAAGCATGGACAGTTAGTTTAACGGTAGAACGCCTGCTGTATGTCCCTTTTTCACAGCATTATCCGCAAGGGTCGAAGAATTAGGGTTATCGCTAGGACGCAGGCAATAGAGGTTCGAATCCTCTCCTGTCCAAACCACAACCACGGGCGGATAGTTCAACGGTAGAACGTCTTAACCCCCTTGTTCACAACTTTATCCGCAAGGGTCGAAGAATTAGGGTTATCGCCTTCAACGCGGGAAATAGGGGTTCGACTCCCCTTCCGTCCATCCCCTGGAGTGGGTCGCTCAAACGGCAGAGCACCATTTATTGCCCGTAAGGGCCGCAGGAAATAAGGTTATCGCTTTTAACGACTTGTCCTTTATCCGTCGGGATGCGGGTTCGACTCCCGCTCCACTCCCTTTCCCTATATGGAATTTTCAGCTTTTTTATTGCCCAGTCGGGCCGGAGATGATCATGACTTACAAATTTTTTACCAACGCCCGTACCCCTCAGACCCAGCCGATTCCTGGTCGTGCCGCTGAAATGGTCCAAGGTCGATCTAGCGGCTATATGTTTGACCCTGGCATTTGGGGTATGCTGCGCCGCTGCCTACTGATCGGTACAGCCCAAAGCACCTACTATGCCGATAAGCATGAACTAACCGATGACTTTATCCATGTCGTCCAACAGTGTGTTTATGAGAACCCCCAGCGCACCGCTGAAGAGATTCTCTACGCCAGCGATGGCCGTTCCATCAACAACAGTGCACCCATTTTGGCCTTAGTGCTGTTATCCATGGGAGAGACCCAGACTGCCAAGCAGGCCTTTGTGGAGCTGTTCCCGCAAGTGGTGCGAACAGGTAGCCATTTTTACGAGTGGTTGAACTATACCAAGTCCTTACGGGGCTTCGGTAAAATCATTCGCCAGTGCGGAACGGCATGGCTCTCGAACCCCGATGCCAAAGCCTTAGCCTATCAGTTGCTGAAGTACCAGCAGCGTCATGGCTTTACCCACCGGGATGCCTTACGACTGTTCCACGTCAAACCCATCAGTGCCGATCATCAGGCCCTTTATCACTGGGTGACCCAGGGTTGGGAGACCTTGCCTGAAACTGCTCCTGACGCTTTAAAGCAAATTTGGTGGTATGAGCGGGTCAAGCGTCAGCCCGAGGCTACTCATGAGGCGATTACCCAAGGTCGTTTAACCCACGAGATGATCGCCCCCATCGGTCAGATGGATCAGCGGGCTTGGCAGCTCCTCTTAGACGGAATGCCCGTGGGAGCCTTATTGCGAAATCTAGGGTCTTTGACGGCGCTAGGTGTTCTCCAGGCCCATAAAAGCAAAAACCTCAAGCGAGTAGCCGCAGTATTAACCAACAAGCAGCGCTTGCGCAAGGCTCGGATTCATCCGATTGATGTGCTCAAGGCCTTGAAGACCTATGCGTCTGGGGGCCAGGTGGGGCGAAGTCGCAAGACTTGGACACCGATCGCCCGAGTCACCGATATTCTCGAAACAACTCTTGAGCTATCTTTCGAGACGGTTGCCCCAACGGGCAAGGTGTTTATGCATGCCATCGATGTCTCCGGGTCCATGTCCTACTACACCGTCGGTTCTGTGGGCCTCAGCTGCTGCGAGATTGCCACGGCAATGGCGCTGGCAACGGCCAAAGCTGAGCAGAATTACGCGATTCGCGGGTTCTCAACCCAGTTCCGTGACTTGGGTATCACGGCCCGAGATAGCTTCCGCGATGCACTTAAGAAGGCAACGGATAACAACTTCGGAGGCACCAATGCAGCGGTGGCCTACGAGTGGGCGATTCAGCATCGCTTCTATGCCGATGTCTTCTGCTTCTGGACGGATTCTGAGTCCTATGCAGGGCGACAGCATCCGAGTCAGGCACTAGCTGAGTATCGACGTCTAGTGAA
>NZ_JANQOY010000242.1 GCF_028285565.1 Acaryochloris sp. IP29b_bin.148 | reverse complement strand
TGATGAACCGGCTGGCCCTGACCCAACAACCGCTACCCGAAGTGCCAAGGCGATCCTCCAAACTTTTAACAGCTACTTTGCGAATCGTATCACGGGGATCTTGACCAAACGCCATCCGCCTCTGTTCTCAAGGGTAAGTTGCAACACACCTTAACTTTTTTGTTACAGACCGAAATAATTTCGGCTATCAGTTTTATTAATAGCTCCCTAGACTTATTGCCATAAATTTAATGAGCCTATAGACATCGCTCACTGCCTAGGACTGTTTATACCGTTGCGCTTGTGCTGAGGGAGGTGGCACGAAGGACCAAATTGAAACTCAAACCCTCAGGAGTGTAAGATACACTCCTTTGAAATCACAGACATTTTATTGCAAAATATTACGACAGGTTAGCTTCGGAGAGCTTCAGAAACAATGGAAAAACCGTTCGATCGATTGAAAAAGGATTTGAGAAATCTGGCCAAAGCTGGCGCCAAAATGGTCAATCTTGACGTCCCCGAGGTTCAAGAAAAGCCCATTATTGCAGAGCCAGTTGCCGAAGCCCCCGTAACCCCTGCCCAGCCCGCTAAAAAAGCCAAGAAGAAGGACAATATCCCCGTTAACATCTACCGCCCTAAATCCCCCTATGTAGGCAAGTGCTTATCCAATGAAGGCTTGGTCCGAGAAGGCGGTGAAGGCAGAGTACAGCACCTTACGTTTGATCTGTCTGAAGGGGATCTGCGCTACATCGAAGGTCAAAGTATTGGCATTATCCCAGCTGGCACAGATGCTAACGGTAAGCCCCATAAGTTGCGCCTCTACTCCATTGCCTCTACCCGTCATGGAGACCGAGTCGATGACAAAACCATTTCTCTTTGCGTTCGCCAGTTAGAGTATGACCATCCTGAGACCGGAGAGCGGGTCTATGGCGTGTGCTCAAAATATCTCTGCGACATGCAGACCGGTGATGATGTCAAAATCACAGGTCCGGTGGGTAAGGAAATGCTGTTGCCCGACGATCCTGAAGCCAACATCATCATGATGGGAACCGGAACCGGTATTGCTCCTTTTCGAGCCTATCTGTGGCGGATGTTCAAGGAAAAGCATGAAAACTATAAGTTCAAAGGCTTAGCCTGGCTGTTCTTCGGGGTTGCCTACACCCCTAACATCCTCTACAAGCAAGAACTAGAAGAACTCCAAAGCCAATATCCTGACAACTTCCGTTTGACTTATGCCATCAGCCGGGAACAAAAGGCGGCAGATGGTAGCAAGATGTATATCCAAAGCCGGATTGCTGAACATGCCGACGAGTTGTGGAACCTGGTACAGAAAGAAAACACCCACACCTATATTTGTGGTTTGAAAGGCATGGAAGGCGGCATTGATGAAGGCATGTCTGCTGCTGCTGCTAAGCACGGTGTGGATTGGTCAGAGTATCAGCGAACCTTGAAGAAAGCCCATCGCTGGCATGTAGAAACCTACTAAATTCTCTTGGACAGAGAAAGTTAGCGATCAAAAAAGAGCCTGCCATTTGGCAGGCTCTTTTTTAGTGCTTGGCTGGAAGCCAGTTTACGCTCAAGCGTTTTCTAGGGTGAGAATAGTCGTGGATTTAACAGATTTCCCTTGAGATTGTTTATTCTGCACCAATGAAGATGTTGTGGTTATCTGATGACTGAATCGGAAAGAGCGCTTTAAAGCTCAGGAGCGATTGCAGGGGTCTCAGGATGAATGGCAACATCGATAGTTGTTGGGATTGCGGCTTGCTTAAAGCGAGGAACATCTGCAACCGAGCTATTCACAATGGTCAAGACCGGGTTGGACAGTACACCAGCTAGAGAAGTGGCAATCAGTGTGAGAACCAAACCCACCTGTAAGGGGCGCATCCCCAAAGGCTTCCAAACAATACTGGGATAATTTTTGATGACCTCAGACATATCTTGAGGCTCTTTGACCACCATCATCTTGATCACTCGAATGTAGTAGTAGATCGAGACCACACTGGTAATTAGACCCAGCAAGACCAATCCATACGCACCTGCTTGCCAGCCCGCCCAAAAGAGGTATAGCTTACCGAAGAACCCTGCTAGAGGCGGTATACCGCCAAGGGAAAGCAGGCAGAGACTCAATGCCAGCGTTAATAGGGGATCTTTGAGATACAGTCCAGCGTAATCTCCAATCTCGTCGGTTCCCGTGCGCAGCGAGAACAGAATCACGCAGGTAAAAGCGCCCAAATTCATAAACAGGTAAATCAGCAAATAGAAGACCATGCTGGCATAACCTGCTTCTGTGCCGATAACGAGGCCAATCATGACAAAGCCCGCCTGGCCAATGGAAGAATAAGCAAGCATCCGCTTCATGCTGGTTTGAGCAATGGCGACCACATTGCCAAGCACCATGCTCAAAATGGCCAGGGCCGTGAAAATGAATTGCCACTGCTCCACCAAGTTGGGGAAGGCTTGCGTTAATAAGCGAATCGCCAGGGCAAAGCCAGCTGCTTTAGATCCTACGGAAAGAAAGGCCACCACGGGTGTGGGAGAGCCTTCATACACGTCTGGAGTCCACTGGTGGAATGGTACAGCCGCAATTTTGAAGCTCACACTGGCAATCACAAATACCAGGGAAATGACCAAGGCCAGGGATTTGGATGTATCGGCTAAGGCTAAGGCAATGTCATCCAAATGGGTTTTGCCACCGGAGAGGCCGTAGAGCAGAGACAGGCCGTAAAGAAAAACGGCAGAACTGGCTGCCCCAATCAGCAAATATTTCAGAGCGGCTTCATTGGAGCGGGAATCGCGCTTCATATAACCTGTCATCAGGTAAGAGGCGATACTCAAAGTCTCCAAGGAAATAAAGATCATAACGAGCTCTTCGGCACCGCAGAGGAACATGGCTCCGACGGTGGCCGTTAACAGCACCGTCATAAATTCGCCGATGGAACTGCCCGATTGTTCGATATAGCGCACCGACATCAGGATGGTGACTAGGGTCGACAGGGCAATAATGGCTCTAAAAACAATGCTGAGATTATCGGCATGGAAGCTCCCCAGAAAACCGATGGTATTCGGCTGATCCCACTGGGTATAGAGCAGATAGAGGCAGGCTACCAAACTTGCGATCGCAAGGTATGGGGTCCATTTTGCCGATGGACGACCAAAGGTAATATCTCCAAGGAGAACAAGAATTAACGAGATCACCAAAACGCCTTCCGGCAAGATGGTAGTGGCATTGAGCTGGCTAGCGAGATTGGCAACGTCCATTAGTCAAAAGTGGTAATGTCTTTGGCGACATAAGCCAAGTCATCGAATGGTGAAATTGAATGACATGGATTATGTTGAGAATTTTAACGCGCAAGCGCCAACAACCAAGATACCAAGTTAAGGGACGTTCTGCCGGGAGAAGCGGGCTAGACTTGAGAGGCTGAAGGTTGATCACGTGACAAAAAACTTAGGGTACACTCGCAACATTTGCTATAAAAAATTTAAAAGGGTGCAGTCCAGCGCTAACCCAATCGACTAATTCAAGGTTAGGGTAGGTTCATATATCAACTCGGCCCTTAGATTAAGAATTCCTTTTTCACCTTTGTCTATCTGCATGAATTAAGTTGAGATTGGCGAAGGCAACGCACTTTTGTCCAACACTGATTCCCTATTGAGACTATGTCCACACTGGTTATTGTTGAATCTCCTACCAAGGCGAAAACAATCCGCAACTATCTGCCTTCAGGATACCGAGTCGAAGCATCGATGGGGCATGTTCGCGATTTACCCCGGACTGCATCGGAAATTCCCGCAGCAGTGAAAGGGGAAAAATGGTCTAGCTTAGGGGTCAATGTCCAGTCCGATTTTGAGCCTTTATACGTTGTCCCCAAAGACAAGAAAAAAATTGTCAAAGAGCTGAAAGAAGCCCTTAAAAATTCCGATGAGTTAGTGCTAGCGACTGACGAAGACCGAGAAGGGGAAAGTATTAGCTGGCATCTCCTACAGCTGCTAAAGCCCAAGGTGCCGACCAAGCGGATGGTCTTTCATGAAATTACGGATGAAGCGATTAAAGCGGCCTTAACCAATTGTCGCGAGGTGGATCAGCGATTGGTGCGCGCCCAAGAGACCCGCCGTATTTTAGACCGCTTGGTGGGATACACCCTATCTCCCCTGCTGTGGAAAAAGATTGCCCCTAGCTTGTCTGCAGGCCGGGTACAGTCTGTAGCAGTGCGGCTGCTCGTTAAGCGGGAGCGAGAGCGACGTGCCTTCCGTCAAGGCAGCTATTGGGACTTAAAAGCAGCCCTTAGCAAAGATAAATCGTCGTTTGAATCGCGCTTGGTGACCCTAGCTGGCAAGCGATTAGCCACAGGCAATGACTTTGATGAGAATACGGGGCAAATCATTGCAGGGCGAGATGTTGTTCTGCTGAATGAAGCAGAGACCCTGGCTTTACAAGCTCGTCTGACCGATAAAACCTGGTCTGTTGCGGGGGTGGATGAGCGCCCGTCTACTCGTAAGCCTGCGCCTCCCTTTATTACCTCTACCCTGCAGCAGGAAGCCAACCGCAAACTGAGACTATCGGCACGGGAAACTATGCGGGTGGCCCAGAGCCTGTATGAAAAAGGGTTTATCACCTATATGCGAACGGATTCGGTCAATCTGTCGCAACAGGCGATTGCTGCCGCTCGGAGCTGTGTGGAAGACCTCTACGGTAAAAACTATCTGAGTCCTGAACCCCGGCAATATAAAACCAAAAGTAAAGGGGCTCAGGAAGCCCATGAAGCGATTCGTCCGGCTGGACAAACGTTTCGTACACCCAAGGAAACAGGCCTCCAGGGGGCCGAGAGTAAGCTGTATGACCTGATTTGGAAGCGCACCGTCGCCACCCAAATGGCCGAGGCGCGCCAAACCCACATTACGGTTCACCTAGAAGTTGAAGATGCTGGGTTCCGGTCGACGGGTAAG
>NZ_JANQOY010000238.1 GCF_028285565.1 Acaryochloris sp. IP29b_bin.148 | reverse complement strand
GGCCACAACCTCTGGAGTGGCATTGAGTAAAGCTTCTGCCCGAAATGTATCCGCTTTATCTGTACCTCTAAAGGTTCTAGTTCCTAGCCCATCAGGGTCCACATACTCAGCACCAAAGTCTAGCTTGGCAATATCATCACCATCATTGGTATCTGCAGGAATGTTGGGGTTCTCGATAGGTTCAACACCAAGACTACTAAAGAAAAACTTGTTATTTACTGTGCTATCCATAATCATTAAATTTCCAGTAAAATACCTGGGCATTATCTTTGTTTCGATAAGCCCTAAGAATATTGATTTCGCGTCAGAAATGATCCCCCAAGCCTTATCCACAGATTGGAATGAGAATATTTCCAAACTTAAAGATAAGAATATTTATTGTAAATTCCTTATTTCACTAGAGACTATGTTAAGGAACAAATGTATTTAACACTTTTTGCTTGTCAGACTAGTATGCAAATTGAGCAGTAATTCACGTATTCATGTATTAATGAATACATCCATGTATCGGTGAATACATTTATGTTGTATTACGCTCATACATTAGGAATTTACAATAAGAATTACCCATTTAATTCACGGACACTATATCAGAATACTGCGACCGTAGAAAAAAATTTATTTCCTCTAGTGCTTGCTACAATTGTTGAGAAACTGAAAATTTTCTAAAGTCTAATAGCCACTTATCTACCTACAACCTTGGTAGTAAGCTGAAAAGATCATTGTGCTTCTCTCAACGCTAGAGCGCTACAATCCTGAGAACTCGTACAAATATTGGCAAGACTGTTTTAAGTTCTTGGGAGAAAATCTGAAGCCAAGGTTCTTGTGTACTCAGATTTCTCATGACAATACTACTGCTCACGGATTGCCAGTGCTTTTGAATGACCTCTGGTTAACTTGAAGCAGCTTTGCAAAATATGCCTGATTAAGTTACTTGAGCCGATAGCATGATCACCCCTGTTCCGCTTCGAGAGTCACTAAAACTGGGAAACACGTTGATATAGCAGTCAGCAGGAGCCTGGAACTCTATTCGAGACAGTATCCATACAGGTCAGAGTGGATGTTCACAGCAAACTTACAGAGCGAATACACCATCACTCAAGATAATCTAGTTGAGTTCAAAACACCACTGGGCAATGCAACCTTGAGCGATGCCTTCAGTGACCTGGTGCGCCAAGGTGCCCGCCCAATGATTGCTCAAACCGTTGAAGTTTTAGCTCAATACCAGGATCTCAAAACCGAATCAGGCCATCAAGGCATCGTGTGCAATGGCTATTTGCCCGAGTGCGGTATTACCACAGGCGTTGGAGACTTGACATGTTTTTCAGCCTAGTAGAATTGACGGGCCATTGGATAAGTTTTAGCATCTTCAAGCAGATCGGTTAGAGTAAGCATGGCCAGCATCAAGAATAGATCAAGACATTTTTGGGTTGAGCACAGCTTGAGAAATAGAGATTGAGTAAACGATCTCTCTGGTATTTTAATTGAGTCTTTGGGTCTATTGCTCTAGAAGTCATGGAAAATATTAACTCTCCCCATAAAAAGCGTCTGTATAAATTATATAAAGCCCTTAATATATGGTTTATATTATTGCTTATATCTGGAACGATTATGGTCGTTTGGAATGGTCAGGTGGAATCCACTGGAACCACGCCAATAGCTAACTATTTCACTGCTTTAGTAATGGCTTTCTCAGCAGTTCTTGTCCGAAGATTTCTTAAGCTTGGTCTGCCTGTTTCTAAATTCTTACTGGTCTTTTCTTCACTTTACTTTTTGGGTGTTCTAGCAGTGAGCTTTTTTAGAGCGAACCTATTAATAGAACTATCTAGATCAATTGTGACGGCTACTTCCGTATGGTGTGGCCTCATGGTTGGTGCTTGTATTGGCTTCGAACCCAAAGCAATATATCGCTTTGCTAAAGTATTGCTTTTATTCGGCACTTTTATATCTTTAATTTCTATAATTACAAATGTTGGTTTAGTTTCTAGTATATCTAGCCTATCAGTGGGCAGGTCAAATAGGCTATGGACACAAGTATTTGGTGTCGTCGATCCAGTCTCTATGGTGGTATCTGCAATATTATTGATTCAAGGGAAGAAGATTAGAACTGATAGGGGAAAAATTCTTTTCTTTGGATCCTTTTTTGTGAGTGTTTTACTACTACTATATTCCAGTACACGTAGCTTTCTTATACAGACAGCCGCTTTAATATTTGTTTTGATTGCTGCAAAATTTAAATCATATCTTAGAGCTATACTGTTAATTTGGGGAGCATTTGTCACTATATTTTTATTGTTTAATCTTTCGACTGTTCTAACTTGGATGAGTTCTATGCCGATTTTAGATCAGTTTGGATTTGTTGATCCTAGTGGTAGCATTACCTTGGAGAAAACCAGGGTTGTTTTAAGCGCTTATTTAATTGATACAGCACTTCAGAATCCTTTAGTGGGGGCAGGTATAAGCATTGTTAAAGACGGGGCTAGCCAAGTTGATGGGGCGGCTAATACTGAGTATGGGTATGCACTTCATATAGCAGCATTTGGATTTATCGTGGCACTTCCGTTCTATTTATGTATGGTTGTAGGTGGTGTCGTTCAGCCCTTACTCAGCTTGGCAACAGTACCCAAAAAAGAAATTGCGACTCTGAGTGCCGTGAATGGAATGGCAATTGGCGCATTCCTGGCAGGCTTTAATGGTTACTACGGTCAAGCAACTGCCGTTACACAATTCACTTACCTGATTTGGATTGGCATTGCCATATCAGTCAATCAAAAGGTATTGCAGAAGAATGCCCGCAGAAACCCCTCTATGTTCTCGCTAAGAAAGACCATTAAATCTTCTGCTTAAACCAAACAAGCACTACTGTATGCGAATTTGCTTTATAGCTAATGGAGCTAGTATCCATACCCAACGCTGGGTCAATTCCTTATCAGACATCGGTCATGAAGTGATCTTGGTATCCCCCAATACCACTCCTGCGGGTGCTATTAAAGTTGCTAATGTGATTGATGATTTTTATCCAAAGTTCAATCGTATATCGTGCTACCTTGGATGCCTATCTAGAATCAATTCAGTAGTACATCGTTTAAAGCCTGATATCCTCCATGCTCACTATGCAAGTGGGTATGGTTTTTTAGGAAGACGATGTAACTATCATCCATTTTTAATTTCTGTTTGGGGATCAGATATTTTCGATTTCCCAAAAAAATCAATACTACACCAGCATCTACTAACTGCCAATTTAAACTGCGCTGATTATGTCGCTTCAACGAGTCATGTGATGGCACAAGAAACGCACAAATATTTAAAGAATAAAGAAATTCATATCACGCCATTTGGGGTGAACACTAACTACTTTAAATCTTCGTCACCTCTTAATCAGTCAAGTGATGGTGATTTAGTGATGGGTTCCATTAAATCGCTTGAACCCATCTATGGCATGACTAAACTTGTTCAAGCATTTATAAGCTTATCTGCTAGATATTCAAAACTACGATTGCTAATTATCGGAAGTGGTAGCCAATATGACCTATTAAATAGCATGATTCAACAGGCCGAATTATCGAATAGGGCAACTATTCTTTCTTCTGTTCCTCATGATTTAGTTCCACAGTATCTATCGCAAATCGATATCTTTGTGGTTCCTTCCTATCAGGAATCGTTTGGGGTGGCTGCCCTAGAAGCATCATCCTGTACTGTGCCTGTTATTGCGAGTGATGTGGGTGGTTTACCTGAGGTCGTTGTTAATGAATCCACTGGGTTTCTGGTAGATCCTGATGATGTGAATGCTTTAATCCAGAAGCTAACTGTATTGATTCAACAGCCTGCTCTCCGTCGAGAATTCGGGTTGAGAGGTCGCCAATTTGTCTGTGAGAACTATGAATGGCACGATTGTGTGGTTAATATGTCTAATCTGTATGACCGTATTTGTCACACAGCATCAACTTTATAGGAATAAGCAGCTAATCAATAGGATAGTCTACCTATCAGCCTCTAGAATTTTGCACACTAAGCCCCAATCTTGAATAGATTGGGGCTTGGTCGTTTGTTGTTTCTTCCTGTCACTGAAGCAGGGAATTATTGTTCTACTTGACTGTCTTGCGAGTGATGTCTGCGGCCACGTCCCCGTTTTCCCTGTCTTTGCTTTTTCAACTCTGCCATTTTTGCGCGCTGCTCAGGGGTTAACACTTGACGGATCTGGAGCTTATTTTCAAATCGAGCGTCTCCCATCTGTTGGTGCAAATCTTGCAAGACTTGATGTTGTGCCCTCAATTCATCGTCAGAAGCATCGCTGGCCATCAAAGTTTGCATTTTTTCTCTAGCAGCGCGGAATTCTTCTCGCGTTGCTTCTTTGGCCTGGCTACCTTGTTCTCGAATCTGATCAATCTGTTCAGTCTGTTCTGGCGTTAAATTCAATTCTTGACGAAACTGCTCCCGGCGTTGTTGCCGTTTCTCCTCTTTACCTGGTTGTTCTGTTTCACTGTTTTCCTGAGCAACAACATAGCTTGGAAATAAGGATTCTGCACCAGCAGTCAAAACACTCCCGACAGGGAGTAGCAAGGGTAAGGCTGCGAATAAATAAACCGGACGGAATTTCATATTTCAAAGACCTCTAGATGTAGTGTGTCAGGCACAGCAGTTGGAGGAAGATAAGCAGCTGTTTCCTACCTATTCATCATAGAAAGATGACTGCGATCCCCGATAGGATCGCAGCTCCCAAATTGACTGAGCCTAAAGGACTGAAGTGAGCTAGTACCAAAGTCCTATAGAGGTTTGGGAATGGAGATCCTGTTGAAGAGGGCAAGGAGTAACTTATAGTGGAGAAACGCTAGGGCAATACAGCTTGGCTACATCAGTGCCTATGTGGTGAAAATTACATTGTGAAGCGCAGGATTCAGATTGTTTCAGCAGCTTTTCACGATAATTTAGTTCTGGATGCCTACTTTATTTCCAACAATGTTTGCCGCTTATGCCTCGGCGCTATAGATCCAACCATCCCTTTCGCCTGTTGCTGTATTTGGAATGGATTTTATTAGGGATTGCGCTCTTAACGTTGTTTGTGCCTTTTCCCCGCCATCCCTTTTTCTGGCCACATGTGAGTCCAGGAGGAGGTATCAAATTTCCGTTCGGAGTCTTTTTCAGTATTATGTTCCTTGGCGGTTTAGGGTTGAAACTGCCGATCAGCCGTTCTCGAATCCTGCAATGGTTATACACCTGTATAGGATTAGGGCTTTGTTGGTCAACAGTGCTGATGGGAGGCCGCTTCCGCGAGTACTTTATCCCGATGCTGCTGATTGTGGTGATTCGGGCTTGTCTATTATTTCCGTGGAAACAGCGATTACTGGTAGCTGCGGTTGCTTATGGCTCTTTTCTAATCCGCTTGATGACAGGCGTGCAGCGTATTCATCCACTAGGAGTATCTCGAAGGTTGGGACCGCCGCCTCCCTGGCGAGGTCGTGGTTTATCTCAGGAATTGTTGGCGAGTCTACAGTTAAGGAGCGCTCTTTTATTTGGGTTAGTTTTAGTCTTTGTCTTATTGATGGTTGGAGCACTCTTAACTGAACATCGCAGTCGTGCTGAACTGGCTGCCGCGAACCATCGGCTGCGGCAATATGCCTTGATGATTGAGAATCAGGCAACGCTGCAAGAACGGACCCGTATTGCCCGAGAAATGCACGATTCAGTAGGCCATGCGTTGACAGCTCAAAGTATTCAGCTGGAGAATGTGGCGTTGTGGGTCATGCAAGATGGAGATAAAGCGTCCGAACATCTGGCTAAGGCGCGATCGCTAGGTAAAGACGCGCTCCAAAGTGTCCGGCAAACGGTGGCGGCTCTTCGGCATCATCCGCTACAAGGGCTATCCTTGTCTCAAGCTTTAACGAAACTGACCCAGGACTTTGAGCGGACCACATCAATTCAGGTTAAACTTGCGATTCGTCTAGAAACGCCTGTGGCCAAGGAAATAACCGCTGCGATCTATCGTCTGGTACAAGAGGCGTTAACCAACGCGTCTAAACATAGCGACGCGACGCAGGTGACGGTGGAGGTGATGGAGCAGGAGAAGGGACTGATCCTCAGCATTGCTGACAATGGCAAGGGGTTTTTGCCCGAACAGAACACCACAGGCTTTGGCCTCCAAGGGATGCAGGAACGAACAGAAGCCTTAGGCGGCCTGTTCGAGTTAGACAGCGCTCCCAAAAAGGGCTGTCATATTCAGATCAAGATTCCTCAGCTGGGAGAATAGCGATGATTCGGGTGATGCTAGTGGATGATCAGGGGATTGTGCGAGAAGGACTCTCTAGTTTATTGACGACCAAACCCGATCTAGAGATTGTGGGTGAAGCTGAAAATGGCCAAGTGGCTGTTGAGCGAGCCTTAGAACTTCAGCCTGATATTATTCTGATGGATATGCGGATGCCTGTGATGGATGGGGTTGCGGCTACTCAAGCTATCCGGCAGCAGGCCCCTGAGATTAATATTCTCGTGCTGACGACCTTTGATGATGAGGAGTATGTTTCGCAAGCGATGCACTTAGGCGCAAAGGGGTATCTGCTGAAAGATACGCCCTCTGATGAATTAGCAGAGGCCATTCGAGCTGTACATAAGGGCTACACCCATTTAGGACCAGGGCTGTTTGAAAAAATGATGGCTGCTCCCCCGACGGTGGATAGCCCACCTGAGTTAGAGGAGCTAACCCCCAGAGAGCAGGAGGTGCTGGCCTTAATTGCGGCAGGCCAGAGCAATCGAGAAATTGCGGAGGCCCTGTTTATTTCGGAGCGGACGGTCAAAAACCACGTCAATAGTATTTTGAAGCGGTTGGATGTGCGCGATCGCACTCAAGCCGCCATCCTGGCTACTAGCCTGCATCATCGCTAGGGGTCGGACTTTAATTTCTCTCCTCTTTGAGACAAACCCACCCCGCCCGTTGGGCACCCCTCCTAGGATGGGATCAATCGGCTTGCCTTTTCCAATGGCTGAGGAGCCTATGTTGTTGCAGTTGTTGGACTAGTTCTTTCAGATGAGGGGGATAGGGGATAAAGTGGCCGTTGGTGAATTGGGTGAGGGTGGCTAAGGCTAGCGCCAGCAAGCAAGGCGAGTTGTCGTCGATGATCTTGATGTTGAGATTAAATGGAGTGGAGTCCTGAAGGAACTAGAGCCAGGTAGGAATGGTTGTGTTTTGGGAGTTGTAGTGATGACTGCTGAAGAATTGTTAGAGCGTTATGCTGCTGGAGAGAGGGATTTCAGTGGGATTGATCTGCGTGGAGCTGATTTGCGTGGGGTTGATCTGCATGGAGCTGACTTGAGTGGAGCTGACTTGAGTGGAGCTGACTTGAGTGGGTATAGAAACAGTGAAGGAATCTGGATCTTCTCCAATTTGAGTAAAGTTAACCTGAGCGGGGCTAATCTTGAACATGCCTTCGTGAATGCTGCTAATTTGTCCGATGCCGATCTCACTAATGTTCGTTTCAACTGTACTGAAATGTTGCACGTTCACCTGGAAAGAGCTGATATGCGTGGAAGCTGTGGGAGCTGGACTAGTGAAGGGGCTTACTACCACAACACTATCTTGGATGATGGGAGTGTAATCGTAGAACCCTGTCGAGACTGATTGAGACTGATCAGAGTTTTGTGTAAGCGGTCTAGAATCCAGATATATCAGGAGGCCGCACCATGGCTAGAAAGAAAAAAGTTCTCAATCGAGTCAATGAGCTATTAAATGAACTCATCGGCATTACTCAGAGTTGAATCTGAGCGATGCCGAAGTTTCAAGAGGTAGGTTCTCTGACTCAGGGAGTAGGCGATATTAGACCGTCTCAAACGGCGATCGCTGCTTAAGTCCCAAATCCCACAACTGCTGCCAAAAGAGGAGCTTCGCTAACAGTCGTGGGAGTGTATCACACCTAGACCTTATACCTAAATTAATATTCAGGTATAGAAGGATCAATCTCACGACTCCAGGCCGTAATGCCCCCTTTAACATTGGTGCCTGAAATGCCAGCTTCTTGTAAGAAACCGAGGGCTTTCGCCGACCGCCCTCCCATCTTGCAATGGGCAATCAAACGATGACCATTCAGCAACTCCTTCACCTTGGGTAGGGCTTCGCCACTTTCAATCTCCGACAAGGGGATCAACACCGAGCCAGGAATCCGAGCAATTTCATATTCATGGGGATTGCGCACATCCAAGAGCACAAAATCCTTCGCACCGCTATCGAGCAGTTGTTTGAGGTCTTGAACCGTCATTTCTTCCATATTGGCTTGCTTCTCCGCTTCAGCTGCTTGGGCTTGGGGAATGCCACAGAACTCCTGATAATCCACCAGCTTCTCAATCACGGGACGCTCAGGATTCGGTCGGAGTTTTAACTCCCTAAACTTCATATCTAGGGCGTTAAAGAGCAGTAATCGCCCGCTCAGGGTCGTTCCTTGGCCCAAAATAATTTTAACGGCTTCTGTGGCCTGAATAATACCAATAATTCCGGGTAGGATGCCTAACACGCCACCTTCGGCGCAGGAGGGAACTAAACCGGGTGGGGGAGGCTCAGGATATAAGTCTCGATAGTTGGGGCCGCCTTCATAGTTAAAGACCGTGGCCTGACCTTCAAAGCGATAGATGGACCCGTATACATTGGGCTTATTGAGCAACACACAGGCATCATTGACCAAATAGCGGGTGGGAAAATTATCCGTGCCGTCAATAATAATGTCGTAGGGCTCAGCAATCTCTAGGGCATTTTCCGAGGTCAGCCAAGTGTTATATAAATCTACCTGGCAGAGGGGATTGATTTCTTGAATTCGATTTTTAGCGGACTCGATCTTGGGCTTACCCACCCAAGAGGTGCCGTGAATCACTTGGCGCTGGAGGTTGGAGCTATCGACCACATCGGCATCGACAATGCCCAAGCGGCCCACGCCTGCTGCCGCTAAATACAGTAATAACGGCGACCCTAAGCCACCCGTGCCCACACAGAGGATACTGGCAGCTTTGAGGCGCTTTTGTCCCTCAAGGCCGACTTCCGGCAAAATAAGGTGACGCGAGAACCGCTCATATTCTTCTTTGTTGAGCTGAATCTGGTCCAAATTAGGATTAAGCATGACGGACATCCTTAAGGTCAAGATGTAGGAATAATCTAAATATCTGTTTCAAGGGTGGGTGCGATCGCAGAGTTTAAAATCGTTACTTCTTCGGATCGAAACTGCTGACCATCCAGTATCCAACTGCGAAAGTCGTGGGGTACACCGGGGTTAACGGCAACAATCACATAGGAATACTGAGGCCAAGCCCATTTGAGATCGCATTCAGAGGGAACGGCTTCATGATTGGGATGTGAGTGGTAGACCCCCATAATATCCCACCCCTGGGTTCGTGCGTATTGCTGCGCCTTAAATAAATCTTGAGGGGCAATCCAATACCGACGGGTGGCTGTCAAGGGCAAATCGGCCTCCTCCGGATTGCGGGGCGCTGAGTCCCAAGCATTATCCACTGCATACAGCTCTAAGAGTTTTTTGTGTAATTGCCCGTCTTGTTCCACTATTGTGCCAAGCATTAACCCACAACATTCCTCGGGGTAACAGGTCTGGGCTTGGATTTGAATTTGTTCTAGATGACAAGTTTGCAAGCTGAGCATTGTGCTCTTATTTAACCCATTGTTTCTGAGAGTTCCATGATAGGTTGCTAAGAAACCCCCTCTATCGCAGCAGCGGTGCAGCAGTCAGTCGGCCTCCAGAGAGTGATCACCACCTAGATGAGGCCGCTGATTAAAGCGGAGGATGCGGCACCGTTGAGAACAAGAGGGATCGGGGGGGGCGGAGTTTAACTCAAATTCAAATAGGGCCGTATTTTTGATTGAGATATTCCAAATAACGGGTGTGCCGAGGATCGCCGCAATCAGGTATTGCAAAATACCCCCGTGGGTCACGATCCAGATTTGATCCGTCTGGGCATGAGACTGGTAAAGGGTCTGCAAAAAATTTTGAGTGCGATCGCAACAGTCCTGCCAGGTTTCTCCTTCGGGAATAGGGATCCAATCAGTGCTAGTCATTAATTGCTGGCATAGCTGCGGATATTGCTGTTCTGCCTCTAGCCACGTTAACCCCTGAAAAATGCCATTGTGGATTTCCATGAGCGCCTCGGCCCGTTCAACGATCAAGGGATCCTCTAGCGTTAAATGGGCGGCCATCAGTAAGTCTGCGGTGGCCATGGCTCGACTCAAGGGGCTGCTGTAGAGATGAGTCGGCAGCCAGCTTTGGGACAAATACTGAGCCAACACCTGAGCTTGGAGCACGCCGTGGGGAGAAAGGGGATCATTCAACTGCCCGCTCATTTGCTGTTGGCGGTTGCCTAAGGATTCAGCATGGCGAATCAAGAGAATCTTCATGGTTACGCATCAGGACTGATCCGCCAATAATCGACATTGAGCATGATGGCGGAGCAAATGATCGCATAAGACTAACGCTACCATGGCTTCAACCATGGGTACGGCTCTGGGCAGAACACAAGGATCATGGCGTCCTTTCGCGGCCAGGGTTGTCGCTTCCCCCGCCTGATTGACCGTCTTTTGGGGCTTGCCAATGGTTGCTGTAGGTTTAAAGGCCGCCCGCAGCACGATAGCTTCGCCATTAGAAATCCCGCCTTGAATCCCGCCAGAGCGGTTGGTGACAGTACGGATACGGCCTTGTTCGTCTGTATAGAACTCATCGTTATGTTCCAGGCCTGTTAATAAGGTGCCGGCAAAACCAGAGCCGATTTCAAAGCCCTTGCAGGCAGGCAGAGACATCACCGCCTTGGCGAGTTCCGCTTCCAATTTATCGAAGACGGGCATTCCCAGGCCGACAGGGACTTGGCGAGCTACACACTCCACGACTCCCCCAATCGAATTGGCATCTCGACGGGTTTGATCAATTAAATCAATCATCCGTTCAGCAGCCTCGGGATTGGGGCAGCGCACCATATTGGCTTCCACTTGGGCTAAGGTCACCTGGTTGGGATCGATCTCTGCTTCTAAATCCTTGATCCGTTTGACGTAGCCAATCACCTCAACCCCTGCGACCTGCTGCAATATCTTCTTGGCAATGGCTCCTGCCGCCACCCGACCAATGGTTTCTCGGGCAGAAGAGCGTCCGCCTCCCTGCCAATTGCGTATACCATACTTGGCATCATAGGTGGCATCGGCATGGGAGGGACGATACACCTGAGCCATCTCGCTATAGTCCTGGGGACGCGTATCTTTATTGCGGACTAAGACGGTAATCGGTGTGCCTAGGGTTTTTCCCTGAAATAAACCGGAGACAATTTCACAGGTATCCGTTTCTTTGCGCGGGGTTGTAATGCGACTTTGTCCCGGCCGACGTCGATCTAGCTCAACTTGAAGGTCTTGTTCGGTCAGTTCAATCTGAGGGGGACAACCATCGATCACGACGCCGACGCCACCACCGTGGGATTCACCAAAGGTTGTAATCCGAAATAGATGTCCAAAGGTATTTCCCATACTTGTGATCTGACTGCAGCAAAGATAGGCCGAGTGGCCTTTATCACTATCTCATTAACTCAGAGCCTTAGCGACTAGATAGAAAAATAGAGGGAGAACTTTATTCTCCCTCTATTCAAGAGTGTTGGTTATGGCTGGAATGAAATAAATTAGCAATTTGGAGCTTTTGACGCTCGCTGTTGCTCGATTTGAGCGACAGCAGTATCCACTTGCTTGGGCGTATAGCTAGTCAGCTCAGTTAGCCACTGCTTAATTAAATCTGATGATAAGGCATTAGAACTTGCCGACATCTCACTGATTTGATGCATAGACTTTTTCCTCAACCTTTATTCCAACGTTTTACGGAAGTAACTTCCTCTTGAATCCAAATATCAAATCCCAATGCATACCAATATAGCCATCACATCTTAAGAATGACCAGGCAGAAAAAGTCAGAAGAATCCAGAAAAAAGTCAGTTTAGCGCTCTGACCTTGCCTGACTCAAAGTCAGATTTATTCTCGGAAATAAAATAAAACTTAAGCGGCTTGGGTCAGACAGTTGGATAAGTATTCTGCCGTAACGGTGACGAGGGCAATGATTTTCTCGTAGGCCATACGGGTAGGACCTAAAATGCCAACGCTGCCAATGGGAGTTCTGTTCTTCTCGTAGGTTGAAGAGATCAGGGTGTAGGCATGAATCGATTCCAGCAAGTTCTCTGAGCCAATTCGCACGTTCACCTTTTTCCGCTGGGCTGTGGGCTTTAATGCATGCTGAGTGTTATCACTTGCAGTCCATTCGTGAATCAGAGGCCATAATCGATCTTGGCCCTCTTCTAGCAAATGAATAAGCGTTTGAGCCTGCTGCAACTCCGAAAATTCTGGCTGTCGGAGAACTTCCGCTAACCCTCCCACTAAAATATTTTTGGGGCCAAAGGTGTGGCATCGCTGCGTCAAGTCCGACAGCAGTTTCTTTAAAAAATCGGCGTATTTCTGAAATTCACGATCTAACTCACACTGATTCAAGGCCACTAAATCTTGCATGGAGCGTCCATCGAATTGGTGATTCAAAAAATTAGACAAAATCTTCAGTTCCTGCTCGATGCGCTCTGGATCGGATTCATTCCAGGTGGAAGAGGGTAGCTCCATGACCACAGACTGGGTTTCATAGGCATCGGTGACTAGGATCAGCATCACCCGATGAGGTTCAACCTGAACCAGGTGAAGATGGCGAATGGTGGAGGCGGCGGCCTGAGGCAAGGTAATCAGAGCCACACAACCACTGAGCGTTGCTAAAATTTGAGCGGCATCTTGCAGCAACACTTCAAAGACCCAACTGTCTGCTCGCAACTGCTGATGTAAGGACTGCTTGAGTTGCGACATTAAGTGTTCAGGGGGCATCATTAGCTCATCAACATAATGACGATAGCCAAAGTCGGATGGAATGCGCCCAGCTGAGGTATGGGGTTGAAATAATAAACCCACCTGCTCCAGTGCGCCCATGACGTTGCGAATTGTGGCAGGGCTAATGCTGAGTTGGTATTCCCGCGCCAGAGCCTTGGACCCTACAGGTTCTGCTGTAGCAATATAGTGATCGACGGTTGCCCGAAGCACTTGTTGTTGGCGGTGGGTGAGGCTGAGGTCCATAGGACTTAGGCAAAAATGTGCGATCGCAGGAATTAATAGCGAGGAATACTCGAATCGATTTTCAGAGAATAGGCATCGATTCCCCCACTAATATTCTTGACATTCGTAAACCCATTCTGACTTAACCATAGACAGACTTGAGCCGATCGCATCCCATGATGACACATCACCCAAGTTTCGCAATCACTATCCAGTTGTTCACTCACCGTTGCCGACCATTCAGGGAACTCACTCAGCGGTAAGTTCTGGAAAGATTCAAGATGAGCAACCGTAATCTCTTGTGGTTCTCTTACATCCAACAATTGGATGCTTGAAGACCCACTTTGCAAATGAGCGGCTAGCGTTTCAACGTCAACTTCGGGAAGACTAGAAAAATCGGGTGAAAACATAATTGAACGATCGATGGCATCAAGATTAGGAATGGATAACAGGAATCTTCAAAATTGATTAATCTAGTTATGACCTATTCTGTCATACGCATTGTCGAACGTGGAATCCATCTTGACTAACTACATTCGCGCAGTAATGTTGCGAGCGACTTACACTGCCTTGGCTGATGGCTGTACCTATGGCGAAATTCCAGGGTTTGAAAATGTGACTGCTCAAGCCGATACCCTGGAGCAATGTCGGCATGATCTGGTGGAGGCGTTAGAGGAATGGATTTTTTCACGTATGACCCGCCAATTGCCCGTTCCAGAAGTAGATGGGATTCATCTGCCCGTTAAAGAAATGATGTAATCTCCGTCAACGAACTATAATAGATGAATTAGAAACTTGGGGCTGTAACGGTTTCGACGTTTTAGCAAACGTAGCCTCATGATTCAGGCCGAGAGTGAGTCGTCTCTCGCAAATAAAAGGCTCAAAACATCGTACATGCGAACAACATCGTATCTTT
>NZ_JANQOY010000230.1 GCF_028285565.1 Acaryochloris sp. IP29b_bin.148 | reverse complement strand
CATTGATATAAAGCTGCACACCATATTGGGTAAACAACGGAGGAAGCTGCTTTAAAAGCATGGAATGGCTAGGAACATGGCCCATCAATGGTCCCCATGATTCAACCAAGTACTGAAATGCACCATGCCAACCTGAAGAATAGATATTGTGGTGTCCCAACACAATTTTCCAGGTCGCTTGCGATCGAGATAGCGTTTGTTCTAGCCACTCTAGTTGGGCAGGCCAATGATGGCCGGGATTGGTATCTAGCGCAAAGAATTGAGCCAGGTCATCCCCAAACGTATAGTAGCGACCCAGCATGTTGTACCCCGGATAGCGAAGCTGATCCTTACCTTTGTTGGATCGAATATCATGATTGCCTAAAACGGCATGAAACGTCACACCACTTTTAAGCAAAGCGTTATAGGGCTTTTCAAATACGCTCTTAACTCGGTGAATATCTCCTGAGTTGTAGATGTTATCCCCCACAAGCCAAACCAGAGAAAAGGGATGTTGCTTGCAATACTCCATCATGGATTGAGCAACCTTGAACTGAGACCGTTTTCCTGTGCCCACATCCCCCACGGCGACAAATCGCAGGTGAGATGGGGGTGAACCCGGTATCTGAGTTCTGCTATCCAACCGTTCCTGGATTGGCTCCTGGGATTGAGCCTGATGATGCAGGACGCCAACCCCCAAGCCAGACAAACTGACTAGAGAGAGAAACTTTCGCCGATTAAAAGACATACCTACCCAGAAATCTGCATCGAGTTCTCTACAAGAGACCCGCTCAGCCCCATGAGCGTGAGTCAGCGATAGAGAAAACTTCTTTCGCAGATATTTTGAACGGAGAAGGTTAAAAACTCGGCAAGATTCTTATACTTTGAAGGGGCACCTGCCCGAGACAGGATTGCCTATGCTAGGATTCAGCCATGACACGTCAAGAAACGCTGCAAACGATTAGTCATTTATTACAGCAACAGCCTCAAGAGAAACTAGAGGCTCTTTTGGGTTGGTTGGAACAGAGCGATGATGACTTTGAACGGCAACTACGCACGGATGTAGAAGCGGGAAAGTTTGATCAGCTGATTGCTGACGTCATCGCGGAAGATGATGCAGGAGAAACAATCCACCTTGAAGCATCGTGCAACAAAGACTTTTTGGAAGCTGTATAACAATCTGTCTCCTGACCTACAGCGCCAAGCTCGTAAACAGTATCGGCTGCTTCGACGCAATCCACAACATCCATCATTACGATTCAAACCCGTGAGTAAACTGTGGTCTGCAAGGATCAACAATGATTACCGGGTCTTAGCAATTAAACGTGATGATGCTTACGTATGGTTTTGGATTGGTCCCCATCGTGAATACGACAAAATTCTGAGTAGTAGTCACTAGATTTGTTATACAGATAGAAATTTAAACCTTGGCCATTCACTTCTCGCTGCCAGCCTCCCTCACCTTAGAAGTTGCTTGTTACGATGACAGAAGTGGAGAATCGGTTTGCATTAAGACATTGTGATTGTTGAAAAAACCCTAGAACTGCTGGAGTGGGAGCGATTATGCCAGCATCTGTCCACCTTTGCGGCAACCAAGTTAGGGGTGGCTGCAGCAATTGAGCTGCCGATTCCTGATACGGTTGAGGCCAGTGAAACCCTATTGCAGCAAACCCAAGAGGTTTATGACCTAGAAACTCAGCTTTTGACTGCACTGACTTTTGAAGGGATTCATGATATTCGAGCAGCATTGGTGCGATCGCAACGTCAAGGCATTCTCAGCGGCGAAGAACTGCTGCAAGTGGCCACGACCCTAGCGGGGACCCGTAACCTGCGTCGAATCATCAACCGTTATCCCGAATTAACCCGTCTTAATCAGCTGGTGGCCGACCTGCGCACCTACCCTGAATTAGAGCAAGAAATCCGCCACTGTATTGATGAGCAAGGAGAAGTCGCCGACCGCGCTAGCGATAAACTGATGGGTATTCGCGAACGGCAGCGGCAGGTCCGCAATGACGTCCAAACCATTTTGCAGCGGATTTTGCAGCGCAAGGGCGCGGCCTTACAAGAGCGGCTCATTACTCAACGCAGCGATCGATTTGTGGTGCCCGTTAAAGCCCCCCAAAAAGATGCCGTTCCCGGTATTGTCCATGATGCTTCTACCAGCGGGGCCACCCTCTATATTGAGCCGAAAGCTACGGTAGAACTGAATAATCGGCTGCGCCAGCTTACCCGCCAGGAACAAGCGGAAGCTGAAGCCATTCGCCAAGCCCTTACGGAAAAAGTGGCAGAGGTGCATGACGACTTAGAAGCCCTGCTCCAAATTGTGACGGCAGTGGATCTCGCCACTGCCCGAGCCCGATATAGCTATTGGCTCGAGGCCAACCATCCTCGGTTTGTGGATCGTGCGGCAGAAACACTGATATTGCGGCGTTTACGCCATCCGTTGTTGGTCTGGCAGCAGCAGCACGAGCAGGGTCCCGAAGTGGTGGCGATTGATGTGACTATCCACCCCCATATCCGCGTCGTGGCAATTACGGGTCCCAATACTGGGGGCAAAACCGTTACCTTGAAGACCCTAGGATTAGCAACTCTAATGGCTAAAGTAGGGCTATTTGTCCCGGCCCAAGAACCGGTGGAACTGCCTTGGTTTGATCAAGTGTTGGCTGATATTGGCGATGAACAGTCTCTACAGCAAAGTTTATCCACCTTCTCTGGTCATATTCGCCGAATTCAAGAAATTATTGCCGCCCTGACGGACCAGTCCCTGGTGTTGCTGGATGAAGTCGGCGCTGGCACCGATCCGCTGGAAGGGAGCGCCTTGGCCATTGCCCTACTGCGATACTTAGCCGATCAGGCCCAGCTCACGATTGCGACTACCCACTTTGGCGAACTCAAGGCCCTCAAGTACACGGACGACCGCTTTGAAAATGCCTCGGTGGAATTTGATGATGCCACCTTGCAGCCCACCTATCGGTTGCTTTGGGGGATTCCGGGGCGCTCCAATGCCTTGATTATTGCCCAGCGCTTGGGTCTCAACGAGCAGGTAATTGCCCAAGCCCAAGCCCAGATAGACGGCGAAACCGATGATGTTAATCAGGTGATTGCCGGGTTAGAAACAGAACGTCGCCAGCAGGAAACTAAGGCTCAAGCCGCCGCCAAGCTGCTGCAAAGTACAGAGCAGCTCCATGAGCAAGTGGCAAAGAAAGCCTCCGACCTCAAAGTGCGAGAGCAAAAACTGCGGCAGCAGCAGGAGAAAGCGATTCAAGAAGAAATTCGCCGAGCCAAACAAGCGATCGCACAAGTGATTCGCGACCTCCAACAACAGCCTAAATCTGCCCCTGCTGCCCAGGAAGCCACCCAGCGCCTAGAGAAAATTGCTAACCAACGGCTCCCCTCTCGCACTCAACGCAAAGCGCCACCGCCCCCAGGCTTCCAACCCCAGGTGGGCGATCGCGTCCGGATTCCTAGTATTGGCCAAAAAGCCGATGTGATTAAGATTACGCCCACTAACGAGCTGGTGGTCCAGTTTGGGATGATGAAAATGACCATCAAACCCACTGAGGTGGAATCCTTAACGGGAGAAAAGGTAGCACCACCGCCCCAGAAAACTGAAGTTGCACCTAAAGACAATCCACCTAAAAATTCTGCACCCGTGGTTCGCACCTCCAAAAACACCCTAGATATCAGAGGGTCTAGAGTGGCCGATGCTGAGGTGGTTATTGAAGATGCGATCGCAAAAACCCAAGGGCCTCTCTGGATTATTCATGGCCATGGCACGGGCAAATTGCGCAAAGGTGTCCAGGCCTTTCTCAAACAACATCCTTTGGTGTCTCGATATGAATTCGCAGAACAGGCCGATGGGGGGACAGGCGTGACGATTGCCTATTGTGGACCTTAGAGCATGGCCGTTCAGGCTTCAGTTATTTTATTTGTAAGGAATTGTGAGAGTAAAGTGGATTTAGGGCAACCTAGGGGGGCATTTTATGCCAAAATCGATTTCTTCGTTTACCTGACTGGATTTCCCCTGCTGAGGAACGCTATCAATGACGAGCCAACCTAGCACCCAAGTACACCAACCTCTATTGAACCCGACCACCTTGCACGCCAGCATGGATCACCACCCTTTGGTTGTCTCTCCCCAAGCGAGTCTTAAGGACGCTGTCTTATTGATGAGTCGTGGTCAAGAAGACGAAGCAACGGTCGATGCTCTCCAGTGTTCTAGCTATGTCTTAGTCCAAAAACAACGGCAGTTAATGGGCCTGTTGACTGAGCGAGATATCGTCCGACTCAGCGCCACCGAGGCAGATTTTAGCCAGGTCAGCGTGGCTGAGGTGATGGACCCCATGCCATTGACCCTTTATGAATCAGACTTGGAAGATGTGCTGACGCCGCTGTCTATCCTTCAATCCCGAGGTATTCGCCATTTACCGATTACAACTCCCACAGGTGATGTGGTGGGGGTCATTACCACTGAGAGCATTCGCAAAGTATTAGAACCGACGATGCTGCTCAAGCTTCGTCATGTGAGTGAAGTGATGACGCCTACTGTTGTGACTGCACTGCCTACCGCGACAATTCAGCACCTTGCCCAACAGATGGTTATACACCAAATGAGTTGTGTGGTGATTGTCCAAGCCCATTCACAATCTGGCAGAATGCCCCCCGTGGGGATTGTCACTGAGCGGGATATCGTTCAATTTCAGGCTTTGAATCTCAATCTACGCACGACCCTGGCAGAGGCGGTGATGAGTCAGCCGTTGATGTGCCTAAACTTAGACGATACTCTGTGGATTGCCCATCAAATGATGCAGCGAATGCAGGTTCGCCGCTTAGTGGTAATGGAACAACAGGGCGGCTTAGCTGGTATGCTCACGCAAGCGAGCATCCTCGATACTCTCAATGTTCCAGAAGCGCATCATACTGCCGAAATTCTGCATCAGCAGGTGGAACAGCTGCAAGATCAACGCATTCGTTCTCTACAACATCAAAAGCTCAATCTTGAAAAGCAAGTCGAAGCTGATGCGGCGACGTTATATTCTTGCCAAGAACGGTTTCGCGCCATGTTTGAGCAAGCTGTGGTTGGCATTGCCCATGTGGATCTGCAGGGACAGATCCTGTTGGCGAATCAACGGCTTTGCGAGATTGTGGGCAAGGAGCAGGTTTGCCAATGCCATATGGATAACGTGCTCCAAATTAATGATGGAGCAGGTAACTGGCGAACAGCACTCCAGTCTAGAGAAAGTGACTCTCTGCAGACTGAGCATCAATATCAGCATCCTCAGGGGCATACCGTCTGGCTAGACCTGACCCTATCCTTAGCAACCACATCGACCGGAGCCCCCGATTATTTCATTGTTATCTTGCAAGATATTAGCGATCGCAAACAAGCAGAGCTAGAACGCCACCAGCTTAACCAAGAGCTAGAAGCTAGAGTTGCGATGGGTATATCCGCTTTCCGAGCCAGTGAACAACAGTTTCGGATGCTGTTTAATGCTGCCCCAGATGCCTTGTTTGTGATTAATCTGCAAGGGGTGATTCGCCGAGTCAATCAAGCGACGATAGTGCAGTCCGGCTATACCTCGTCTGAGCTACTCGGAAGCTCAATCACAACCTACTTTCGCAATACGGATCACGCAGACTGTGATACCTATTTAGCGCAGTTGATTGCTCAGGGCAGTCATCGGCAAAGGATGGAATTGATCCGTAAAGATGGCTCATTTTTGGTGGTTGATTGCTCTTGCACCATTGTGACGGATCCGGCTAGCCGAGATCCCTATATTCTTATGGTGCAGCGGGATGTGAGCGAGCGGGTTCAGGCCGAAACTGCCCTGCGGGAAAGTGAGCAACGATTTCAGCAGATGGCAGACTGCGCCCCAGTCTTATTGTGGATGTCAGGGCTAGACAAAAAATGTACGTTTTTCAATCAACAATGGTTGGAGTTTACGGGACAGACGATGACCCATGAACTGGGCAAGGGGTGGACAGAAGGGATCCATCCTGAGGATCGTCAACAGGCCCTAGATATCTGTGCTGCCGCCTTTGATGCCCGTGAACCTTTTTGTATGGAATATCGACTCCGGCGGCATGATGGCGTGTATCGATGGCTGATCGATATCGGCACTCCACGCTTTTTACCCAATGGTGAGTTTATTGGCTATATCGGCTCCTGTGTGGATATTACAGAGCGCAAGATTTTAGAGGATAAGGTTCGCTCCAGCGAAGCCCAAATTCGAGCGGTCTTTGACGGCATGACGGATATTGTCTTTGTCTTTGATAGTCAGACGGAACAAATCAATGCCATCCCACCCTCTTTAGTCTCTCCTGACATGGTCGAGACGATTAATCAGACAGCAGAGGTTTTATTGCTCGATAATGAGCAGGCACAAGCCTTTCATGACCATATTCACCAAGCGCTACATCATCAAGAAACCGTGACGTTCGAGTATCAATTGCCATCGGATACTCTGCCCACTTGGTATTTTGCCAGTATTACCCCCCTTTCGGCGACGTCGGTGATCTGGGTGGCTCATGATATTACGGATCGCAAGTATATGGAACAGGAGTTGTTCCAAGAGAAAGAACTGGCCCAAGTCACCTTGCAATCGATTGGGGATGCGGTGATCACGACTGATGCTCAGGGGAAGATCCGCCACCTCAATGCAGTTGCCGAAAAACTCACGGGATGGTCCTGTTTGGCTGCCAAAGATCACCCTGTTCATGATGTCTTTAACGTCGTTCATGAAACGACTCGTCATCCCGAGGTTCAACTGATTAATTCAGTTCTGACGACGGGAGAAATTGCGATTTCAGAACATCAAGCGCTATTGCTGGCGCGGGATGGTGCTGAATATGCCGTCGATCATTCGGCCGCACCGATTCGCGATCGCAATGCCCATATTCTCGGTATCGTCCTGGTGTTTCGAGATGTCAGTCACTCTCGTCAGCTCTCTCAACAAATGACCTGGCAGGCCAGCCATGATTCATTAACTGGATTAGTCAATCGCTATCAATTTGAGCAGATGCTGCAAAAGGCTCTGCGCTCGGCCCATCGCGATCAGCTCCAGCATGTGCTCTGCTACCTCGATCTGGATCAGTTCAAAATTGTTAATGATACCTGTGGCCATGCCGCTGGAGATGAACTCCTCCAACAAGTGGCAGAACTGTTTAAGCAGACGATCCGCAGCACCGACGTTATTGCTCGATTAGGTGGCGATGAATTTGGATTGCTGCTGCACCAATGCTCCATGGATCGGGCTCAGGTGATTGCAGAACAGCTCCGGCAGCGCTTACAAACCTTCCGATTTAGCTGGAATCAACAGACCTTTAGCATTGGCCTTAGCATTGGCCTAGTGGCCATTCATTATGACAGTCATAATCTGTCTAGCCTGATTAGCGCTGCTGATTCAGCCTGCTATGCAGCCAAAGCCCGAGGCCGTAATCGTGTTCACGTCTATCAATTAGATGATTTAGAACTCGTTCAACAGCGCGGCACCCAGCGCTGGAGTCGGCGAATTAAGCAAGCCCTAGAAGAAAATCGGTTCCGACTCTATGGTCAAGCGATTGTCCCCGCCAATCCCGATCAGTCAGACATCCGCCAATGTTGTGAGGTGCTACTGCGCATGGTGGATGAGCAAGATCAAGTGGTCAAAGCCGCCGCCTTTATTCCAGCTGCCGAACGCTACAATCTGATGCCTGAAATTGATCGCTGGGTGATTAGTCAGTTTTTAGTCGATCACTTTAGTCCTCCCCAAATCGCTCCAACTGGGGCGGATCAGCCTCTACCCTATATGATTAACCTTTCGGGTGCCAGTATTGGGGATGAGCAATTTTTGCAGTTTTTACAAGAGCAGTTTCAGCGCTATCCCCATGCTGCCCCCCAAATTTGTTTTGAGATTACGGAAACGGCGGCTATTTCCAACCTCAATCAGGCCATTACGTTTATTCATGACCTCAAACAGTTAGGCTGTAAATTTGCCCTGGATGATTTTGGCAGCGGCTTATCGTCTTTTGCCTATTTAAAAACGCTACCCGTGGATTATTTAAAAATCGATGGCCATTTTATTGAAGATATGAATAATGACCCGGCCACTCAAGCGATCGTAGAGTCCATTAACCATATTGGTCATGTCATGGGCTTACAAACGATTGCCGAGTCGGTGGGTGATCTATCGACGAGAAAGAAACTGCAGAGTATGGGAATTGATTATGTCCAGGGATATGGGATTGCTTTACCCTGTTCGCTCACCTATACCTAATAGCTCTCATCAGGCGGCTCTTGGGCCTTAAGCGCTCCCTTCCGTTTGTACTAATTGATCGAGCCAAGCCTCAATCTTATCCTCCCTATTCTCTGCCATGCGAAAACTACGGTTCGCTTGTTCCATTAAAATCCCTTCATCGACCAAACGACTCAGAGATTGCTTCAGCCGTTCGTTACTGTGGGGCAGCCGACCATCTTTTTTGGCTAATCGAACATAAAAGAATAACGACATAAATCGACCGTAGGAATTATGCTCCGGCTCGGTGTCTGTAAAGGCCTTTTGTACCTGATCGAGAATAATTTGCCACTGTTCACGGGTCAGGGGGCCAGAATCCTGAGAGCTAAACTCAGATTCCGCTTCTGGATCTTCATCCGGCAGAAACAGCTCTTTAAAGCCTGCTAAGGTTTTTATTTGTACTTGGCCCGCTTTGGCCGCCGCATCAACGAAGGCACTGAAGTTAGTGAACGGCGCTGCATCAGGCCGGGTAATGGACGCTACCCCACCATAGGTGTATTTGACATTGGCCCGCATCAGTCGATCGATCGCACCAAAACGGGTACTTTTGCCTTGATCTCGTGCCAGATTAATCGCAGCCAATAAACAGGCAACGGCATCCTCATAGCTAATGGTTTGACTCAGGCGTTTGGTGGGAGCCGTCTCCTCAGAATCGCTGGTATCTAGCTTTTCTAGGTCGATAAATTCGTCAGCACTCAGCAATAGCTGGTTACTCGCCACTTCCGCGCGTCCAATCAGGGTGACCCGCTTTTCTAGGGTTTTGAGGGCATTCACCAAGGGGACAAAATCGCGATCGCCCGTGACAATAATAAAATGCCCGACATCGGGATATTGGTACGCCGTATTGAGACAATCGACGGTTAATTTAACATCCACCGCATTTTCTTTCCCTGTGGATACATGAATCGGCTCAAAGCCTAAGCTGTAAAGAGCCTGCACTAAAGATTCTTTTTCGCGTCGCCAGTTGGAGTAGACAATTTTCAGACGGGGATGGCCTTGGGATTGGGAATAGTCCACCAGAGATTCGGCGAGGGGAGCCTGAATCCCTTGAGCTGCAATCTTGACATTTTCGTAATCCCAAAAAACAGCGACCTCACTGGGGGCCGATTGAATCACCGATTCTGGCGGCAATACATGGGTTTGAGGAACGGCCCGAGCATGGGCGATTTGGCGACGGCGATCCTCGGTGGCGATCAGTCCGGTGGCATAGGTCGCGGAGAGCGCAGCCAATCCTGTCACGGAGGACCGCCGAACATCCCGATCTGATAGGTAGGTCACGCCAAATGCGATCGCAAAGGCCAAAGGCCCTAATCCTAAAATTAATCCTTGTTTACTCACTTGCACCATCGAAGCTTAAATTCCGTGACTTTTACCAATCACCCAATGCCGCCGGAAAAACCGGGATAAGTCTGCTTCTTCCATCGATAAATAAATCGGTCGTCCATGGGGGCAGGTACGGGGATGGCGGGTTTGCTGCCATTGATCTAGCAAATTTTGCATCTCTAGTAGATTGAGGGCCATGCCATTGCGAATGGCACTTCGACAGGCCGTGGCGGCTAAGGCTGCTTCAATACTCTCACACTGGCTGAGTTCAATCAGTGCTGCTTCGCAATCGGAACGTTCTGCTAACCGTTGCGGAGCTGAACGAATCGCCCAGAGCTGATGGCCAAACTCAGCAATATCAATGCCAATATCTATGAGTTGCTCCACCTGTCGTTCCGATAAGTCCCGCAGCATTAGCGGCGGAGTCAAAGGCACAAACTGCCAGTTTTGGCCAAGCTGTTCATACAAAACCCGCTCATGGGCAATATGCTGTTCCACCAGCCAGACCCCTGAGGGATGCTCCGCCACAATATAGGTCCGATGCAGTTGGGCAATCGCTTGCAGAACAGTAAAGCTGGAGTCACGGGTGTCGGACTGGGGCGATAGCAACGAAGGCTGCTGGAGATGGTAGACGCCTTTGGCTTCCGCTACTTTCATCAACTGGCGGATTTTTTGGGTATGGCCCGTATCCCTGACCTCTGACGGAATTTGCAGGGCTTCTTGAATGGCGGTGGTAATGGCGGGTCGCCACTGCTCCAAGTGCCGTAGATAAATCTCTGTTTTGGCGGGATGCCGATGCCAGTCCACATGCTGGGGATCGGCATGGAGATGAATAAAGCAAAGGGGGTGGCGATGCCGAGGCAAGGTTTGGCGAAACGCAGCTAGAATCGTCTGCTCTACAGGATGGGACTGACCCGCATCTTCACCGCTGACTTGGACACAGCGACCATTGACGGCCACCTTCACCCAATCGGGACGATGGCGATGGCAGCGATCGGGGAGGCCGAGGATAACTTCTACACTGTTATCACCGGGCAGATCGGGAATCGAAAAGCGGTGATGACATAAATCACCGGGTTGTAGGGTTGCCAACAGCTGGGGCAGGATATCCTGAGCGACTTCGGCAGGGGCAATACTAAACCACGGGCGATTATTTTGCTGAACTTGCCAGGTCACCTGAGGGTGACATAGGGCATGGTTATGAATAATCGTTTGCACGCCTCGCATTTGTCGGGCTGGATTGGGAAGGGCCTGCTTGCGAGTGGGCCAGTCGTGGAATAGCTCAGAAACGGTGACCACGGTACCGGTTGCGATCGCAACCGTTTCTTGCCCCACTCCATGACCTTGGTGATCGTACTGCACCCGACAGCCTTGGGCTGCTCCCAGAGGGCGGCTGCAAATCTCTAGCCGTCCCATTTGGGCCAAACTATGGAGGGCTTCTCCCCGAAAGCCCAGTGTATGGATATCCCACAAATCTTCTTCCCGCTGCAGTTTGCTGGTGGTGTGAGGGGTTGCTGCTTGCGCTAAATCTGCCGCAGTCAAGCCATGGCCATTATCCACCACCTGAACCCGCCAATCTTGAGGCCAGAGGGAAATACTGATCCGATCCGCCCCAGCATCTAACGCATTATCCAGTAGCTCTCGCACCACAGCACCTAAGGAATCAATGACTTCTCCAGCCGCAATCCGGTGAACGAGATCCGTCCCCAGGGGTTGAATCTGGACATTGGAGGCACACTCTACCATCTCAACAAAGCACCGGAGTCAGAAAGCGATGAATATGCTGAAGATAAGTCGAGGTATCTTCCAGCATGGGAAAATGTCCTGTCTGGTCCATCCGTACATAGTCAATATTGGGGTTTAAGGCGGCGGCCTCCTCCCCTGAATCAGCCGGAACAATCTGGTCTTTGTCTCCAGACACAATTAATGTTGAGATTTGAAGCCGAGCAAATTCTTCAGCCATTGCCGTCGCGACAGACTCACTCACTGCAGAGAGAAGAGTCCCTAAAGCAGCCACAGCATCAGCACTTACATAATCCGAGACAAACCCTCGACGTTGGTCAGCCGCAATCGGACGATGTAGGAAACGAGCCATAAACAGACGATCTAACAAGGGTACTTGGGCGAGCCAGCGCGGTCGTAACCGTACGACCCACTCTCCTACCTGATGAAATTGACGGAATTCCTGCTCATCGTACTCAAATAAGCCACTACAGGCGAGGATGGCTTGCTGAACCCGCTGAGGATACTGATTGAGAAATAAGGCACCAATCGTCGATCCCATGGAATGAGCTTGGAGAAACACTTGCGAAATCTCCAAAGCGTCCAATAGGGCAGCTAAATCTTCCACATAAGATTGAAGGGTGTAGGCCTCTACCGCTTTCGAGGCCCGAATTGAGTCTTGGGATTGCCCAAAACCGCGCAGATCATAAAGCAAGCAATCAAAGTCTGTGGACAAGGATTGCGCCACAGGTTGCCAATAGCGTCCCGACCCTCCCCAGCCATGCAGAAATACCATGACCGGCTTGTTAGATCCCGATTGACGAGGTTCCCGAGTCACCCATTCGTAGTAGTGATCATGACCGCGAATTTGGACCTTGGGCATGGAGTTGAACTGAATAAAACAGACTTATGCAGATTCTGGGGTCGAAATGGCGGACGGATGCACCAATAACTCAGCCGTCGACCGCTGTTCCACCATTGAGCGGGTAATTAAGCACTGGGTCAGCTCTTTACGAGACTGGGACGGCAGCTCATACATCACATCCAGCATAATCTCTTCCACGATAGCCCGTAGAGCTCGGGCTCCCGTTCTCCGTCGATAGGCTTCCTGAGCGATGGCACAAATTGCATCGGGCTGGAACTCCAGCTCTACCCGATCCATCCGCAATAGCTTTTGATATTGCTTTACCAAGGCATTGCGTGGCTCCGTCAGAATCTGACACAGTACATCTTCATCCAGAGCATCAATCACAGACATCACCGGGATCCGACCGGTAAATTCAGGAATCATCCCAAACTTGACTAAGTCTTCAGCCTCCAAATCTCTCAGCATATCGGCAGTTCGCTGTTCTTTGGCTCGGAGTTCACCATCTTGGATGAATCCCATGGCTTTTTTGCCGGTCCGCTGCTCAATAATTTTATCGAGACCTACGAATGCCCCACCACAGATGAATAGGATATTGGTGGTATCAATCTGAATACAGTCTTGGTACGGATGCTTTCGCCCCCCTTGAGGCGGCACATTGGCGACTGTTCCTTCCAACATCTTGAGTAAGGCTTGCTGCACCCCTTCACCCGAGACATCTCTCGTAATCGAAGGGTTTTCGCTCTTACGAGCCACCTTATCAATTTCATCGATATAGATGATACCTCTTTGGGCTTCCTCCACATCTAAATCAGCGACCTGCAGCAGACGCAAAAGAATATTCTCAACGTCCTCGCCGACATAACCCGCTTCGGTCAAGGTCGTGGCATCTGCAACTGCAAACGGCACATCTAGCATTTGCGCTAAAGTTTGCGCCAAGAGCGTCTTGCCACACCCAGTTGGGCCAATCAAGAGAATGTTGGATTTTTGTAATTCGATCGCATCATCTGGTTCAGCCACTGATTCTGCTGATGTTTGGCTAATGCTGAGTCTCTTGTAATGGTTATATACAGCAACGGACAAGACTTTTTTAGCTTCGTCTTGCCCGATCACATGCTCATCTAAATACGCCTTAATATCTCGTGGCTTGGGGATTTGGTTGAGTGACAACGGGGTGGATGGCGTGCGCTTGCGCTCGGCTACAGGTGCTCGACTTGCCGCAGGCATACTACTGGTGGCGTCAAACAGCTCTTCATCCAAAATTTCGTTGCATAAATCAACACATTCGTCGCAGATATAGACCCCCGGCCCAGCGATTAACTTACGAACCTGTTCTTGAGACTTACCACAAAATGAACATTTGAGATGGGAGTCATATTTAGACATGGCTTTCTCTTAGTGGACTTCACTGACGGCTTCAGAGTGGTTGGGAAGATTTTGTCTAGTGAGGACTTGATCAATCAAACCATATTTTTGGGCCTCTTCTGCGGACATAAAGAAATCTCTCTCTGTGTCTGCTTCAATCCGCTCAAACGGCTGACCTGTATGGCCTGCCATAAGATGATTAAGATTGTTCTTGAGGTACAAAATTTCTTTAGCTCGAATTTCAATATCTACAGCTTGACCTTGAGCACCGCCCAAAGGCTGATGGATCATAATTCGCGCATTTGGCAATGCCATTCGTTTGCCTGCAGTACCTGCACATAAAAGGAACGCACCCATACTAGCTGCTAAACCAAAACAAATGGTACAAACATCGGGGCGAATATGCTGAATGGTATCGTAAATAGCCATTCCTGCCGTGATCGAACCGCCAGGTGAATTAATGTAAAGGTAAATATCCTGTTCAGGGTTTTCTGATTCAAGAAACAACAGTTGTGCCACAATCGCATCCGCAACGGCATCATCGATACCACCGCCACTGGCAGATCCGCCTCCCCCTAAAAAAACGATGCGTTCCCGCAATAACCGGGAGTAAATATCGAAGGCTCGTTCCCCTCGTCCAGATTGCTCGACAACCATCGGCACAATACCGCGAGGTGGCATATAGGTTGGCGTTTGCTCACCAGGAAAGCCAGCATAGAAATCATCAGAAGTGTGAGAAAAGCGCATAAGCCTCAAAACTTGTAGTACCAGTGATTAGGACTGTGCATCAAGATCAAATACTCCGTTTTGATGCAATGCAAATGACACAGTAGTTTCATTATGCCTTAACTCCTTTGGGAAAGGCGGGTCTAATTGCCAGAATCTAGTCAAAAAACATTGAACACTGATTCTACTCAGCATCCGATTCGTTATCTTCTGCCTTGGGCTTAGCCGTTGTTTTTTTGGATTTGGCCGTTGTTTTCTTTGTTGTCTTTGCTTTAGACGTTTTTGCTGGTGGCTTATCCGGCTCCTCCTCAGATTTCTTGGCTTTTGACTTAGTGGTTTTTGCCTTTGCTTCAGAGGCCTCAGTCTTCACTTCGGCTTTAGGTTCGGCTGACTCTGCCTTTTGGGCCTTAGCACTGGTCTTTTTAGTCGTTTTTTTGGCCTTGGCTGCTGGCTTTTTGTCTTCCGCAGGCTGCTCAGGTTCGGCTGTATCTGATTCTGATTGAGGCGGACCTAACTCAACGGTGGAGTGCTCCGTGAGCCATGCCATCACTTGTTTTTGCAACAATTCATCCTCAACCACTGCCGCCAGGCGATCGCGATCAATATCTTGCCCCTGCACATCTTGCAAAATTTCTTTGCAGCGGTGATCAATGGCGTCGGCTTCCACCTCAATGGATTCAGCTTTAGCAACTTCTGCCAAAGCCAAGGTCCGTTTCAGGCGGGGGATCGCATCCGGTCGCATGCGTTCCTTCATCTCCGAAAGCATCTCTTTGGTCACCAATTTATTAATGTCTAAGCCATTGGACTGAAGACGGCTGAGGGTTTCCCGGATCATGATGTTGAGTTCGTCATCAATCATGGTTTCGGGTAAATCAACCTCCAACTCTTCGATTAAGACCTCCATCAGTGCCGCTTCAACATTGGTATTGGTGCTGTCTTTGGCTTCTTGCTGGTATTGTTCTTCTAAAAACTGGCGAAGCTCTGCCAACGTAGAGAACTCACTCACATCTTGCGCAAAATCATCATCTAGTGGAGGCAGTTCTTTGGCTTTGATCTCCGTGAGATGCACCGTGAATACGGCCGATCGGCCTGCCAATTCATCTTGAAAATACTCTTCGGGGAAGGCGACAGAAATGTCCTTCGTTTCGTCGATGTGCATTCCCACGATGCCATCAATTAAATCATCGATAAATTTCCCTTTGACCAATTCCAACTGAAAATCCTTGACGGACTCTCCCTCTGGTTCATCCGTCTCTTCAGCGGCAGATGCTTCCTCAGCGGGTAAAAAGCGACTCTCAAAATCGACAAGGGTGACATCCCCGACAACCGCCGCGCGATCCTCAACCGGGACCAGGGTGGCATTCGCAGACCGGTGCTCTTCTAGCACTTCATCGACCTTCGCGGCATCATATTCCACTTCTTCAGCCGTTACTTTGAAGTCCTGATACCGTTTGAGGTGGACTTCAGGGGGCACATCAACGCTGATCGTGAAAGTAATGGGCTGACCAGGTTCGAACTGGGCTGCCAAGTCATCAAAAGATGACTGGAACTGGACGTTGCCTAGCGCTTCAATCTCTTCCTGTTTGACCGCTGCCTCAAAGGTTTTTTGCACTAAGTCTTCTAGGGCAGAAGCTTTGATCTGATCCGTGCCAAAACGCTGAAGGATGACGGGGCGAGGCACCTTGCCTTTCCGAAAGCCAGGGATATGAGCCGACCGCATAAATTTCGTAATCACTTGCTCATAGGCCTGACGCGATCGCTCAGGAGAAATTTCTATTTCCAGACTGATCTGACTACCAGGAAGTTTTTCTTGCTGGACTTTAATCAGCTCTTTTGTTTTAGACAAATTGTTTCCCTCTGCCAGCGGCTTTTAATGACTATACATGTTGCTCTATGGCAACACATGCTTCTACATTTACATGTGCAAGTAGAGCTATTCTAATTCAAGTTGTGGTTGCAGCTAAACTCTAGATTACCGAATTGTCAGAAGAGGTTCCAAAGGAACTATAGGCCAGCGATGTGAATGTAGTTTTAACCTTGTGATTCGACCCATCCTCAGTGATAATAACCTTCCAATAGGTTTAGTCGAGTCTAGATTTCTGCTAGAATTGGCTGATTAAGCTAACGATAGACCAAACTACATCATCCGGGGAAGTGTCTGTCTCAATGCCCTACATCAAACACTGATAGGTTGCTGTTGCTTCTACGCTGGGTCAGCGTAATCGCATTTTCTGCCTAGCCTCTGCTGCACAACAATTTAATTTGGCTTTCCCTGAGACTTAAAATCATTAGCGAAACCATCTTGATACAAGAATTCAGCCTTTTAACTTAACCAAAAAATTATTACTTGTATACATTTCATCAATCCTTAATTGTTTTTACATACCGCATTGTGGAGGGATAAAATTTGGGCCAAGCATATAGAGTTGCCATTTTGGGCGCGACGGGAGCAGTGGGTGCAGAGCTAATTGCCCTGTTGGAAGAGCGAAATTTTCCTGTATCATCGCTCAAACTCCTAGCATCCCCTCGGTCAGCTGGACAAACCTTAACCTTTAAAGGGAAACCTTTGACGGTGGTAGAGGTCAGCGAATCGGCCTTACAAGACATCGACTTGGTGCTGGCCTCTGCGGGAGGAAGTGTGTCTAAGGCTTGGGCATCCAAAGCTGTGGCTGCAGGGGCAGTGGTAATTGATAACTCTAGTGCCTTTCGGATGGATCCTCAGGTCCCACTGATTGTGCCTGAGGTGAATCCAGATGCCGTCACGCATCACAAGGGCATTATTGCTAACCCCAATTGCACCACTATTTTAATGAATGTTGTGGTTTGGCCCTTGCATCAGCTGCAACCCGTGCAACGGATTATCGCTTCTACCTATCAGTCAGCCAGTGGTGCGGGGGCACGAGCGATGGAAGAAGTAAAATTGCAAGCGCAGGCAATGTTGAACGATGAGCCCCCGCCTACGGATATTTTTCCTTACCCTTTGGCCTTCAATCTATTCCCTCATAATTCAGACTTGAATACTCAAGGGTATTGCCAAGAAGAGATGAAAATGGTGCAAGAAACTCGGAAGATTTTTAATGTGCCTGACTTGAGAGTATCCGTGACCTGTGTGCGTGTGCCTGTATTGAGGGCACATTCGGAGGCGATTAACTTGGAGTTCTCGCAACCGTTTGCTGTGGAACAAGCTCGATCCATTTTGGAAAAATCTCCAGGGGTCAAATTGGTAGAAGATTGGCAGGCCAATTATTTCCCCATGCCCCTCGAAGCTAGTGGACGAGATGAGGTGTTGGTTGGCCGCATCCGCCAGGATCTCTCTCATCCCAATGGCTTGGAGCTGTGGTTAAGTGGTGACCAAATTCGTAAGGGTGCAGCCTTAAACGCGGTACAAATTGCAGAACTATTGGTAGAACGACAATTATTACGAGGTGCAACGCTGACAACATCAGCAAATTAGTAACGTTGAGGAATGATACACATTGATGCCAAATCTGCATGATTTTGGTAGGTTGTCTCACGAGCCAATGGGTCGTGATGAATGAGTGAATGTAAGTGATTTTGCGCCGATCCCGACCCTATGTGGAGCAGGCCAACTCAGCAATTTAGCCTAGGACTTTTACAGTAGGAGCTTCATCGTTTAATGGGCCAGTTAACCCTCAATACCCACATAGGAGCGGACGACGAGTGACATTATTTGGACAGGTCCTGACGGCCATGGTGACCCCTTTTACAGAGACGGGGGAGATGAATTATCCGGTGGCAACAAAGCTGGCGCTGCACTTGGCTGAGCATGGTACTGATACGGTGGTGGTGTGTGGGACCACTGGCGAATCACCTACCTTAAGTTGGCAAGAAGAGTATGAACTCTTCCAAGTCGTCCATAAAGCGGTGGCAGGCAAGGCCAAGGTGATCGCAGGAACGGGTTCCAATTCAACCAATGAAGCGATTGAGGCGACCCAACAAGCTGCTCAGCTCGGACTAGATGGTGCCTTGCTAGTTGTGCCATACTATAATAAACCCCCTCAGGAAGGCCTATATGAGCATTTTCGCGCCATTGCCTTAGCAGTTCCCGACTTCCCGTTGATGTTGTATAACATTCCGGGGCGCACAGGACAGAATTTACAAGCGGAAACGGTGGCCCGACTTGCAGAAATCGACAATATTGTCGCGATTAAGGAAGCGAGTGGCAATCTGGATCAAGTCAGCCAAATTCGCCGGTTAACGGCATCTGACTTTGCTATCTATTCTGGTGATGATTCCTTAACGCTACCGTACCTATCCGTGGGGGCTTCTGGTGTGGTCAGTGTCGCCAGCCATTTAGTGGGTGAGTTACTCCAAAAGATGATTGCTGCTTTTGGATCTGGACAGCCTCAAGCGGCAACGGCACTTCATTTGCAGTTAATGCCTTTATTCAAAGCCTTGTTTGCAACTACTAATCCTATTCCGATTAAGGCTGCTTTGCGGTTGCAAGGTTGGCAGGTTGGGGCTACGAGGCTGCCTCTACCCAATGCATCGGAGCAATTAATTCAATCATTACAGAGTACGTTAACGGATCTGACTCTGCTTTAGCGATGGCGCGTTGCTGCCATCTTCAACAATCTAGAAAAATCAATAGTACTGATGACAGACAATCCTCTTAGTCTGCCCCCTGCCTATCTATACCTATAAAGACTTTATTTGAAGGAAACCTATGACGGACACTGAAGTAAACACAGCCCTTAAGATTATTCCTCTGGGCGGGCTGCATGAAATTGGCAAAAATACCTGTGTATTTGAATTTGAAGATGAAATCATCTTGGTTGATGCCGGGTTGGCTTTTCCGACCGATGGGATGCATGGGGTCAATATTGTTCTGCCAGACATGACCTACCTGCGCGAAAATCGTCACAAGATTAAGGGGATGATTGTCACTCATGGTCATGAAGATCATATTGGAGGCATTGCATTTCATCTTAAGCAAATTGACATTCCCGTCATTCATGGTCCCCGCTTAGCAATGGCCTTGCTGCAGCGGAAGCTAGAAGAGGCAGGAGTGGCTGGCAAAACAGAACTCAAAACCGTTGCACCTAGAGATATTGTCCGTTTAGGAACTCACTTTTTCGTAGAGTTTATTCGTAATACTCACTCTATGGCTGATAGCTTTACCGTAGCCATTCATACTCCCATTGGTGTGGTGATTTTTACGGGCGATTTCAAAATCGATCATACGCCTGTGGATGGTGAAAATTTTGACTTACAGCGGTTGGCTGAACATGGCGAACGAGGCGTATTGTGTCTAATTAGTGATTCAACCAATTCCGAGGTGCCAGGGTTTACGCCTTCTGAACGGTCTGTTTATCCCAACTTGGAGCGCGTATTTGCTCAGGCAAAAGGGCGCTTATTGGTGACGACGTTTGCTTCGTCGGTGCATCGCATCAATATGATTTTGGATATTGCCCAAAAACAGGGGCGGACGGTGTCAGTCGTGGGTCGTTCCATGCTCAATGTGATTGCCCATGCCCGTAATTTAGGGTATATCAAATGTCCGGATAGTCTCTTTGAACCCTTAAAGGCAATTCGAAATCTACCCGATCACAAAATTTTGATCTTAACCACCGGGTCGCAAGGAGAGTCAATGGCAGCCTTGTCTCGGATTGCTCGCAAGGAACATCGGCAAATTCAAATTCGGCAGGGAGATACCGTTGTCTTCTCTGCTAACCCCATTCCAGGTAATACGATCTCAGTGGTGAATACGATCGATCAATTGATGATGCAGGGGGCCAACGTTATTTATGGTCGTCGTTATGGCATTCATGTTTCCGGCCATGGTTGCCAAGAGGATCAGAAACTGATGTTGAACTTAACGCGACCTAAATTCTTCTTGCCGGTGCATGGGGAACACCGCATGTTGATTAAGCATGCCCAAACGGCCCAAAGTATGGGAATTCCAGAAGAGAATATGGTGATTATCAATAACGGAGATATGGTGGCTTTAACCCCAGACGCTATTCAGATTGATGGTAAGGTGCCTGCGGGGATTGAGCTTATGGATCGAGCTGGCATTCTGAAAGCCCATGTTTTAGAAGAACGCCAGCGTCTAGCGGAAGATGGCTTAGTGACCGTGGCGGCAACGGTGGGGCTGGATGGGCAGTTGCTAACGGCACCTGAAGTTCATTTACGGGGAGTTGTGACTACGATTGACAGCGATAAATGGCAGCAGTGGGTACAAAGTGCGATTGAATTAGCACTACGCAATCGCTGGGATCAGTTTAGCCAATTAGCCGATCAATCGGTGGATTGGGATGGCCTCAAAGGCTATATTGAGCGAGAGTTGCAAGGGTTGCTGCGACGAGAATTACAAACGAATGCTACATTATTGTTGCTTTTACAGCATCCGCAAGGGCGCTTGGAGGTCAACCGGGATTATGCACCCAGAAGTAAAACAACGGTTGCCAGCTAAGAGTTCAGCCAAGCTTAGAATTCTGCGCAGGTATTTACCTGCGCTATGGATGGAGCGAAGAAGTAACCTTTTCTGGATCGGGAGTGACTGCAAACCCATCGATTAAGTGGTTTAAGGCTGCTTTCAGATCACAACTCAAGGCTGATGCAGCTACTTTAGCTGGGCCTTGATAGTGGACGACGTTGAGGGGGCGACCAATCTTAACGTTAATTCTGCAACCCTTTTTGGGAACTGGGCACCCATAATCAAGAGCAACGGGCAGGATATTGATGTCTGGACCTGCTTTTTGTTTTTTTTGAGCTTGAATGGCGAGGCGCGCAAGGCCAGGTTTGAGATATTTCACATTGCGATCGCGCATGACATCTCCTTCTGGAAAGATGACCAATACTTGATTGGCCCGTAATAAATCAATGCCATGTCGCAAGGCTGCAATAGAAGGCTGATCTGGATCGATCGGGAATCCGCCAAATTGTCGGATAAACCACCCTTGAAATCCATGCATTTCGTTGACAGTGACCATAAAACGGGGATCACGGCCAATGGCGGGGCGCCCAAAGGCGTAGCCCATCATAATGCCGTCCCAACGAGAACGATGTGTAGGGGCAAGCACAACAGGTCCTTGTTGTGGAAAATGCTCCATACCTGTAACTGTAATAGTGCCAAAATAGGCGGGCAAGACTAGCGACCGGCCTAAGCTATAGATAATAGAAGTGAAGGGATATGAAATTCGGGACTCTATTGTTTTAATATTTGCTGATGGTGACACAGCAGTATCTCAAGCCAATATATGGCCAAAAAACGTTAAATACAAGATTATAAAACTCGTTTTGACATGAAACGGGTTTTCTTAGTCTGTCATAACTCTATAAAGAGATGGTCGGCCTGTGTTTATGAGCCAGGACAGTTAAAGAATTGTCACAATTTTTTCTAACATAAATCTCCCCCTTTCTGATAAAAAGTGATGTTTGGCAGAAGGGGGCAACTCACCGCTCACGATAGTGGGCGGTGTTCAGTAAAGAGCCAATTTTAATGTCTTAATTCCGATAAATACTGACTACCCAGGTACCGATATATTGCATCAGGCCGACGTCCCCAGGAGAAGAAATTCGACAATTAAAGAAGTAAGTTCCACCGGATTTGGGATTTCTGACATTAGATGCAACCACTTCTATGGCAGTATCAGCTGGAATCACTTCAGTGGGGATGATCTCAATGACTCCGTTGTCAGGATCTACTGTGACAGAATCTATTGGAATATCTTTTCCCTTCTTCAGATTAAACAGCCGACTTTTGGGGGCATGTCGCAGTTCAATCTTCTTCTCTTTGAATTTGCCATCAAAGTAGTCTGGGTAGGTAATATTAATTCGATCAATTGCCACACTCTGGCGTTTGATTTTAAGTCGCCAGCGATCGCTTAAATGTTTTGGCGTACCGTAGGACAGAACATAGCCCAACTGCTGCTTTTGGGAAGGGCCATCACCCCATATAAAGCTAAAACCGGGGTTGGTTTGTGCCTGGCTGATTAAAGGAACGCCAACGGCTAGAGAACCGGCACAAAGCGCAATGCTGGCCAAACGCCTAATAGAGTGTTTTGTGGTAGACATGGGTAAATTGAACCAAGACTTGAGGGTGAACAAAGAGAGAGATGGATAAAAATATTATTAAATATTTTTTCTTTTAAGCTATCGTAGCAGTCAATATCATGGAGCTTCGTGGAAATTGTGACAATTTTAGAGCTGGGTAATCCGACAGCCGTGATGTAGAACTGAAGACGTACACGACTAACCAAAGTGCCCAAGGCCACCTAAAATCATGTCCAATTTGGATCAGCGGCAGTATGCTCCTGCATTCCAGCGCAACTGCCATCCGATCTTGGCTGTTCTCGAACAAGAGCTGCCAAGACAGGGACTTGTGCTAGAAATTGCCAGTGGAACTGGGGAACATGCGGCGTTTTTTGCTCAGCAGTTGCCCCATCTCGGCTGGCTACCCAGTGATCAATCTCAACCTCAGCTTAAGAGCATCGCAGCTTGGCGACATCATACTGATCTTGCCAATTTTTATGAGCCTATTGCTGTAGATGTGGGCACACCCAATTGGTCTGAGGCTGTTGTCCAGGCTTTAGAGCATGATGGCTTTGCAGACTCTGAAGTCATCGCCATTGTGAATATCAATATGATTCATATTTCCCCTTGGCAAACCACAGAGGGATTAATGGCAGGGGCTGCTCGTCTGCTGCCGCCGCAAGGATTGCTGTATGTCTATGGTCCTTTTATCCAACAGGATCAACCTACAGCTCTGAGTAATCTTGCCTTTGATCAATCCCTGAGGAGTCGAAATCCGGCATGGGGCATTCGTCAACTGGATGATGTGGAGAAGGTTGCGGCTGAAAATGGATTGACTCTACAGCGAACGGTAGCCATGCCTGCCAATAATTTATCCGTGATTTGGCGACGCGCCTCTGAATCCTAAGATATCTGGAGTTTCGGTCAAGCAGTGACAAAACTCTCAAAGAGGGGTGTTGCCGGACAGAATCGTCCTTTGACTAACCTGCAAGTCAGAGAAGCAGAGATAGTGTTTCATTATGAGATCCTGAATATGGACAGGAATTGCGATTTTCTCTTTTTGGCAATCACTGAGCAGTAGGTTCATGGCAAGGCGTTTTTGGTTAGGTATTGCAGCATTGCAGGTATTGGCACTAGGGCTGCTCTATCTCACCTGGCCTCCGGTGGTACTGACCTTGCTCGTCCCGGAAGATGAAGCGCAAGCGTGGAAGCCCCTAATCCAACAATTTGAAGCTAAACATCCCAAAACCAAAATTCGTCTGACGACCACGAAGAATCTAGGAGGGTATTTATCTAAGCAGCTCAAGGAAGGGACTTGTTTGCCCCAGGGGTCTCCTGACCTGGTTTATATTGATGTGATTTGGGTACCTGAATTTGCGGTTCGCGGCTGTTTGCAAGATCTGTCGGGGCGGTTTGGAAAGGAGATGCGATCTCAATTTACCCCTCAATCCATCAGGGATGGAGAATACTTCGGCAAGTCCTATCGCATTCCCTTACGGTCCGATATGGGCATGCTCTACTACCGCTCAGATTTACTCGCCCAGGCTGGCTACCCGCAACCGCCCCAGACCTTTACTGACTTAATGAAAATCTCCCAAACCCTCAAACAAAAGCAGCTAGTGGAATGGGGCTTTCTATGGCAAGGGGATCAGTACGAAGGCAAGATTGCCACCTTTGTCGAAATTCTGGCAGGACATGGAGGGTACTGGATTGATGAGCAAACCCGCCAGGTCGGACTCGATCAACCCGAGGCTCTTCAGGCCGTTCAGTTTCTACGCAACACCTTAAAAAATAAGGTCTCTCCCACCAGCGTCCTCACCTATAGCGAAGCAGAATCCCTTGCTCAATTTAAGAGGGGTAAAAGCATGTTTCTGCGCCACTGGCCCAGAGCAAGGTTTTTTCTGGCTGAAGACAAAACCGTTAAATCAGTACCGATGCAACTACAGGTCCAGGGGCATTCAGGTGGCCCTTGCAATGGCAGTTGGGGGTTAGGGATTGCCAAAAAAACACAGCATTCTGATCAAGCCTGGCGAGCCATTCGATTTTTCACCAGTGAGAAATCCCAGCGCCAATTTACCCAAGCCACTCAATTTATTCCCAGTCATAAAGCCGTGCTCAAACAAGGATCCCCTGAGGTCCAGGAGGCGATCACCAAGGTCATTTATCGACCTCGCATTCCAGAATATGATCAAGCCTCAGAAATCTTACAAACGGCTCTCAGCCAAGCTCTTAATCCCGACACCTCTGATCAGGCCGTCGAGGAAATCATGAAAAAAGCCACTGCAGAAACCGACCAACTACTGAATCCCCCTTCATAATCCTAAGGATGGAAGATGGCGCTGTACCTGTTGATTTGTCTCCTCAGCTGGTTGGCTATTTTCATGGGCTTGCCACCACAACAAGCCACTAATGAGCAGGATGGAGAACAGAATCAGGTTCAGCAAGGAGCCCCAAGGGAAAGACCCCGGCGAAGTCTCTCCTTCAGATAAATTTTGAGCCTGGGGAGGGGAAACAAGGTTTTCTGGTTGAATGTATTTCAAGACCTCAGCTGCAGTTTGAGGACGATCTCGAACCAGCGGAGACATTAATTGATCAACCCAATCGGCAAGCACCACCGAAACATCGGGGACCTTTTCTCGCCAGACTAATTGTCCACCATCATCAACCCGCAGATTGTAGGGCGGAATTTGGGTGAGTAAATGCACACAGCTACGCCCCAAAGCGAAAAAATCGGACTGCTGCACCGTTCTCCCATCCATTTGTTCTGGGGGTGTGTATCCCGCCGCAAACACACAGGTATCGGTAACCGTTATATCGGGTCGAGGGGGAATGTCGCCAGCTTCTTCAGGTCGAGGCCGAACTTGTTTGACTGCGCCAAAGTCAATCAGAACCAACTGTCCATCCGGTCGCAACATGATATTGGAGGGTTTAATATCACGATGCCAAATATTTTGGGCATGCAGATAGTCCAAAATAGTCAGCAATTCCCGGAGCCACTTCAGAAGAGTGGCATTATCAATTGGCGGTTGATCCTGTAGCCAGTCCCGTAGATTTTTCCCTTCGACCTTCTCCATCACGAAATAATGGATTTCTCGACGCGTGGCTGGCTCCACAACTGAAAAATAACCCTCGCCTGCCCGGTCTTGAGGATCAATTTTGGGAATTGCCGGATGATCCAGGCTTTGGAGATAGATCGCCTCTTGCTTGAACAACCGCTCTAGATCGCCGCCATTGTACTTAAGAAGCTTCAGCACTTTCGGTGTTGGCTCCGACGGATGCGTACAACGCAGATCCTCAATTTCAAACACTTCAGTGTTGCCCGATCGCTCCAGGTTCACTAAAGGCCGAATCAGACGGTAGTTCTGGTTCACAATTAATGGTGTCTGGCAATTTTGACAAATCTCTGTCGTTACAGGATTTTGCCGCTGTTTGCACTTGGGATTGGGACAATACACCATCTATCAATTAGGCTTCAGACACCATAATTTGTTGGGTGACCTCTTTGATCACTGGCGGCAGGATAAACCCTTGATCCACATGTTCAATCAAGGACCGCTGGCGAAGGGAGGAGAGGGCACTCATTAGATCTTGAGCATTGATGCTAGAGAGTTGGGTTTGCAGTTGCTTAAAACTTGACCCGTCACTTTGCTCCGCAAGGATATATAAAATTCGTCGTTCTAAATCTGAAACCCGGTCAAAAATTCGCTCGATAAAATTGTGAATATCTCTGGTGAATAAGCTGGTATCTAAAAAGTCACCAACATTGCCACCAAAGACTTCCTTGATGGTTTCGGCGACCAGCTTCAGCATCATCGGATTGCCCCGATACCCATCCACTAGATATTGCCATTTATCTTCTCCCGTCAATCCCTTGTTTTGGAGGATCGCTTTCGCTTGCTCTAATTCCAATCCCCGCAACTTAAAAGACCCCACTGGCAAGGTTTGGCCCTCTAGATAAGCGACCTCACTGAGTTTCTCTTGACTCGTTGTCACCACACAGCTTTGATGGGGCACTGTTCCCACCAAATGAATCAATTGACTGTAGTTTTCGTAATTCGGTTGGTAACTCCCCGCCAAGTCGCCCTTGCGACTAAAGGATTCTAAACCGTTCAAGACAACGAGACATCGATGGTGCTGGAGATAATCTAGGACCCAATCCATTTGCTCAGAGACCGTCACCAGAGCAGGGGCTAATGGTGAACCGTGGAGAAAAGTCGTCAGTTCAGTGAGTAAATCTTGTAGTAAAGGGGCATAGTACAGCGACCGCCAAAAAATTTTCTCAAAGTGAGGCTGCAGTCGTTGCGTTAATTTAACGGACAAGGTTGTTTTGCCAATCCCAGAAATCCCATAAAGCGCCAGTAAGCGATACCGATCTTGGATAATCCATCGCTCTAGTTGTTCTAACTCTGCAGTACGACCATAAAACACGGATACATCGGGGGCATTACCCCAATCTACCTGCTCTGGCTCGGCAGCTTTTACAGCCGTTCCCTTTTCAAGGGCTTCTTGGTAACGTGTCACTAGAAGTTGTTGCAGCTTTGTGAGTTTAACGGGACCTCGACCAGCAATCCCAAATTTCTGATAGACCTCACTGAGACGTTTGCGGGCTGCATCCCCACTAATTCCAAGCTGTTCGCCAATATCAGCGGTGGAATATCCGGCTAGTCCAAGTTTGAGGGCCGCTAATTCAGATTTGGATACACCCTGTTGAGTGGCTAAGTCACTCAAGAATTCTGGAGGAATCACTCCAATAAACTCACATAAATAATGATCTTTCTCATTCTATCTCTAATTCACAACTTTTATGTGAGATAGATCTCAACTATGTGAGCATCCCTTTATCTCCTTTATGTTTAGGTCTTTAAAGGAGATCGTGTAAGTCTATGCCCCTAGATTTAGGCTTACAAGGCTAGCTATCCATACGCTGGGAATGATGATGGCTCTATTCAAAATTCACTAGAGTAGTCTTATGTGAGAAAAGCTGTTGACAAATCTCACATAAAAGAGATATCTTATGTGAGAAAGAGATTGAAAAAGCATTCCATAACGTTATACACCCACCTTTCAATCCCTTCCCTATCGCATCAAGAGGAGCGATGTATGCCCCCTCACCTCAAAACGAAAACCCGCCATATTGCCCAGGTGGCAGCGCTATGTCATAGCGTCTCACCCCGACATAGCGGTATTGAACATGTCCTCAACGTGCGGACAGATGGTCTAGTCCAGCGAGGATATCAGCCCCCACTTTCTGCACCCTGTCCTCAACTTCCTGTGATCAACATTAGCGAAGCCCAGAAACAAACGATGCCCCACCTCAATTACAGTGATACGATTCACAACACCATTGACTTATTTCGATATCCCTTCGTAGCTGAATGCCAGACTCCGCCTTACATTGCCTTTATTGGGCGGATGGCTCCAGAGACTGGTCCGCAGTTTGCGATCGCAATTGCCCAACATGCCGGGTTACCTCTAAAAATGTCAGGTGAAATTGACCCTTCCGAGCAAGACTTTTTCGAACATCAGATCAAACCTCACATTGAGGGGCAGCACATTCAGTATCTGGGAGACGTCAATCATGCCCAAAAAGCAGATCTGCTAGCCAAGGCAGCCGTCACCGTTTTTCCCATTATTTGGGATGAACCCTTTGGCCTAGTGATGCTGGAATCGATGGCCTGTGGCACCCCCGTTATTGGCATGAACTGTGGGGTAGTTCCCGAAGTAATAGCAGATGGAAAATCTGGATTTATCTGTTCCACGATTAATGAGTTTGTTGAGAAAATTCCAGCAGCCCTCCAGCTCAATCGGGCCGACTGTCGCCACCATGTAGAAACCTTATTTCACCCCACAGACATAGTTGCCCAATACGAGCAAGCCTACCGTCAGAATATGGGTCCAACCAGTCAAAATAATTTACTCACTTTTCAGCGACAACAGTCTTAAGAACTGTTTTGTTTGTTGCCGTTACCAGAGGATTTCCTTATGAAATCTACAATCCACACAATGGTTAGTACTGGAATCGTCGCTGCCATTGCAGCCGCTCCCTTCGCTGCTACAGCAACCATCCACCCGGAAGTTCCCTCTCCACTTCAACTGGATCCAGTCGCAGAGGCGGTTCAGAAAGCGGATGTCGCTATGGTTTATGATTCAGCCCTTACCCCAACGTTCAAAATCTCAGCCACGGGTTTGGCCCAACCCACTGTTATCCCCAGAACACCCACACCACCCTTGTCCTATCTGCCCTTTGAGCGATCAATGGCAGTGACATCAAACTCGTCCCGTGGCCAACCCCGCTCATCAACCAACCGTTCTTTTGATTGGATGTGGATGATTATTTTTGTGAGCTTTAGCGGCTTTATTGTTTGGCGATTTCTCACCCATACGTCCAGTGGCAATCAAAGGAGTAACGACAGTAGCTGGTTTGATTTTTTTAGCCATGACAGTAGTAGCGATTCCAGCACCCATAGCGATTATGGGAACTATAGCGATAGTAGCGATTTTGGCGGGGGTAGCAGTGACAGGGGTGGCGACGGCGGAGATTGGTAAGCCCGTCTCCAAGCCAGCTCAATTCCTCTATAAGGGAGCACAACAGGGAAATTGAGCCCGTTCCTCCAACATCTTTCTCTGCGTTCAAACACCGCTGTGCCGCTACTGAGGGAACCTTGCCCTCACTTTATTTCACGAGTATTCGATATGAAAACAATCGGTTTTAGAACTGGCCATGTAATTGGAATTGGCACTGGCATTGCAATGGTCGTTGGCTCCCCGTCGGTCTTCCCCACCCCCACTTTAGCTATCGAGGAACCCCCCAAACCGCATCAGCGGAGTCAGACAAAAACCTGGCCACGGGCAATCAGCTTAAATTCGGCCTTAGCACCATCTGGATCCTTGGGGTCTAATTTGTTCACAACTCACGTACCTTTCAAGGCGCAGCAAGCATCTCATCCCCGATCTGCCATTGCCCAATCCTCACCCCCTGCGCGCCGCACTCCCCCATCGTCCACAAGACATCCTTGGCACTGGATTCCATCCGTCTTTTTCTTAGGTTTTGCCATTGGCATCATCAGACGGGTGAAGATGAGTCTCACTGGCAGAAGTAACCTTAGGCATGGTAGCTATCACCAAGGTATAGATAGCCCTAGTGGTACTAACCACTATAGCGATGCGGGTGATTTGAGCGGAGGCAATAGTAGGGGTGATGGCGGAGATTTGTAAATCGCTTTGAGTCTTTTTGGGGGATCTTTAACTTTTTGTCTAGTTCAGGAGCGTCCAGAATGAAAACGACCTATCTCAGTATTTACAAAGGCATTGGAGTTGGGTTAGGGGTTGCCGTTGTAGCTCTGCCCCTAAACACTTGGGCCGTGCCTTATAAACAAGTCCCCAACCCTCGACAACAAAACGGAGGCTGGGTGACTGATATGGCTAATGTCCTCAGCTCCCAAACAGAAGCCCAACTCAATCAGCTGATTACTGATCTAGAGGCCAAGAATGGCAGTGAAATTGCCGTTGTTACCGTTGCCAATACGGCCCCCTCAGCTTCACCTAAAGCTTTTGCAACCAGCCTATTCAACCATTGGGGCATCGGTAAACAAGCGGAGAATAATGGCGTCTTATTCTTGATTTCCAAAGGTGACCGTCGCGTCGAGATTGAAACGGGCTATGGGGTGGAAGCCATTTTGCCTGATGCCAAAGTGGGACAGATTATTGATCAACAGATTCTCCCCAAATTTAAGTCAGGTAATTTTGATCAAGGAACCTTAGCAGGGACTCAACTGCTAGTCAGCCATCTCAGTGCTGATGCGTCTAGCTCCGTTGCCTTAAATCCAACCAACACTCAACCACAGATTCCCAATCCGTCTCCTAACAGCCCTGATTTGTCTTGGATATTGTGGGTCTTAGGCTGTGGAGGGTTAGCAGGAGGGTTGGGTTTTCTAATCAAAAAGAAAAAAGGAACTCTCTTGAGACCTGGGAAACGCTCCCGCGTCTCCCGGGAAGAATATAGCAACGATTTGGGCTTTACACCTCCCCGCTGTATGTACTGCCAAAAAAGCCTCAGAAAGGTGGATGCTGACGTCCTCTCGTCCCACCTCACCACCATTGAGCAAACTGCACAAAAAATGGGGAGTGTTAAGTTTGTCGGTTGGCAATGTACCCATTCTTGTGCCAAGGCCGCAGATTCCATTCATATTCGTGCTTATATTTGGAATCCAATCTCTTTTCGAGAGTGTTCTGACTGTAAAGAATATACGATTCGACACTCTACTGAAACGTTGGAAGAAGCAACAGAACAAGACTGTGGGAAGCAATTGATTACGCAAATGTGTGTCTGTTGTGGACTCTTCAAAAAATATCAAGAGAAAACCCCTCGTCTAAAGCCTGTCCCGTCCCGCTCTAGTAGCACCAGTGGAGCGAGTAGCTATGGCACTTACGGTGGCTACGGTGGTGGTGGATTTGGTGGCGGCGGCGGTAGCGGCGGCGGCGGGGGAGGATTTGGCGGTGGTAGCAGTGGCGGAGGTGGAGCTGGAGGAGGCTGGTAACTCACAATTGTTTGAGAGGTGAAGACAATGAATCCTAAAAAGCGAACGATTCCAGCCAGTGATGCTCCTGCAATTTTTGAGCTAGCCTCTCAATACGCCTCTGCGGACCTAGAACATTACTCCAGAGCAGAGCTGGAAATGGCCGCAGCAGAAGCGGGCATTCCAGCCGAGTATATTCCTCAAGCGATTGCCGAGGTTCAGGCTCAAAACACCAAAAAACTAACAAAAAGGCAGAATATAAGACAAGGGATGAGAAAGTGGCTACTTATAAGCTCTATTGCTATAATAGGGGGTATAGGGTGGCACATTGCTACATATAATGCAATTACCAATCATCGAATTCAAGTAGAAGCTGCTTGGGCGCAAGTCGAGAATCAACGTCAGCGACGAGCAGATTTAATTCCTCAATTGGTTAAGGTTACTCAAGCCTACACCACCCATGAAAGCACCCTGGTCACAACGCTCACTGAGGCCCGACAAGCCTACTTAGAAGCGGACAACCTTGAACAGCAGCAGGATGCAATTACAAAAATCGATCAGGCGATTGATCAGTTTCAAACCTATGCCCTGAAACATTCGGCTCTAAAATCCAGCCAGCTTTATATCAACCTCCAGTACGAAATCACTGGCACGGAAAACCGGCTGGCCGTAGAACGAATGCGATACAACCAGGCGGTACAAAGCTACCAGCAGCAACTGCAAGGATTCCCCAATACCGTCGTTGCCAAGCTTTCAGGATTTGAATCAAAGCCTTTTCTAAGCGCAGATTAACGCCTAGTTGGGGCCGAATAGGCATAGCTAAGGATCTTTTCCCTGCTTATCAACAGATATCAACGCTCATTCGTAAGCGTGGATTGGATGAGTTCAGCTTTTGAAGCGGAACGGTTCATTGGAGATCATTGAAATGAATAATGTCAGAAATTATGTAGGTTGGTTGAACTGGAAAACCGGATTAGGACTGTTTGTTGCCCTGATTGGAGTCAATACCTTTCAAATTTTGGGACCGACCCAAATTGGTGTTTACAAGTTTTTAGGTAAAGTCCAAAAAGGATCAATGGCCCAAAGTGGCCTGAACTTAAAGTGCCCTTTGTTCTGTGGGATTGATGTCTATGAGGCCAATATCCAAGAAGAGCAGTTCCCAGCAGCAGCAGCAACCAAAGATTTACAAGACCTCACCGCCGAGTTAACGGTTTTCTATACGGTTGATCCAGGTCCGCTCACCACCACTCGGACCCGCATCGGCACCATGCCTCAAGTCAAAGCGAAGGTGAGATCCCTAACGCAAGAGGCCTTTAAAGCGTCCAGTGCTCAATATACGGCGGAAGAAGCCATTACCAAGCGTGAACAACTCCGTAAGGCCTTTGATGAAGGGATGTCTAAGCGCCTATCCAAATTTGGCATTAACTTCGAAGGTAGTGCCATTGAGAATCTCAGCTTTAGCCCTAAATTTAATGAGGCAGTTGAAGCCAAGCAAATTGCCGAACAACAGGCCAAACAAGCGATTTTTGAAGCGAAGAAAGCGGAAGCCCAGGCCCAAGCGGAAATCAATCGCGCCAAAGGTAAAGCCGAAGCCCAGCGCCTCCTAGCTGAAACCCTAAAAAGCCAAGGCGGTAAGTTAGTGCTCCAAAAAGAAGCGATCGCAGCCTGGCGTGAAGGCGGTGCCCAAATGCCTAAGGTGTTGGTGATGGATGGCAAAGGCAACAACAGCATTCCATTTCTCTTTAATTTGGGGGACGTGAACACTCCCAATCAGTAGATTTATCCTGTAGCAGAATTTTCAACACTCTGCTACAGGATTGTTTAGGAGAATAGTTGGCATTTTAGGCAGTGATTATCTACCCATAACCATAACGACCAAAGCAATCCCTCCGAGCCCGACCATTAATCCGGCAGGCATCACTTTACGAGTTTTAAACCATCGGACGATAAACACAATCACCAAAAGGGCCGTCACAATCATGGCCATGGTGAGTCCCCATGCATTTCCCCTCAAGGCGGCAAGGGCACCAGATAACAGCAATATGCCAGAGAAACAGCCTGATATTAAAGAAATTTTGCTATGGCTTTTGATATAGCCCATAATTCCGCCTAAGAGCGTGAACAAGCCATACAGGAATGCTGCAACAATACTGGAGGTCATACGGGTCCTCAAACAGAGAAATCTTGGATCTACTGTCGCATAGTGTGTTTCTTGTCGGGAATCCCCCTAGTCGGTGGTTCGATCTCAGGGATAAACTATAGACATCTGATCGCAACCCTCTGCTCCATGATTGATCGCTCTCCCCCCCATGCGACAACCTATGAAATTGTCTGTTTAGAGCACCAGGGCAGCTATCTGTATGCTGAGGTGATTCAGGCGATTGTCGCTCGTCAGCGTACGTGGGTGCGCCCTCTCTTTTTGCAACTAACCACTCAAAGTTCTGAAGAGGCACCTAGCCCAGCCCAAGGCTTATTTGCCTATCGGCTCCAGAATTGTTCCGATCTGGTGTGGCCATCACAGTTTTTTCGGCCCGCCCTTGATGATGAAGTGTTGCCTCTACTGATGCAAATGTATAGCGATAAATCGCAGGACGAAGCCGATCCGCAGGCCGTATCGGAACGCGATCGCAAAGCCCACCAGGCCCTTCGACAGTTTATTGATCAAGTCTGGCGGGCATTCCCCGATGCCTTTTCTGGCTAGAGATCTGGTTAGAAAATAGAGCGTTGCGATCGCACCCACTTAAGCCTTTAGCTTTTTGCGAATGCCATTGATGCGAGATCGATTGGCCCCTAAATCAGACTGACCTAAGCGGGATGCTGAACGCACCTGAATCACCTTAGCCCGACCATCCAAATAGAATTCCACATCATCCACAAAACCGAGCAAGCTGCTGGTGAACTCCGCATAGATATAGTTACGAGTTTCGTTAATGATCTCGGCATTCTTGGTCTCTGCCAAAATAGATTTGAGTTGAGCAAAGGCCTCTTTAGGAGAGCCTGTAAAGGTGAGCGGATCGATCTGATGCCCCGGATCGGGATCTTGGCTACAAACACAGTTGGGCGTGTTCGGGCAAGGCGTGAGTTGATTCTTCTTGAGTCCTAAGGTGGTGGGCTGTTGCCCAGAAAGAGAAAACAGGGGCATGATGACGAGAATGATAGCGTTACAGCTTTCATTGTAAAGAAATATTTAGATTGATGTAGTCTTCGTCTGGCTGTCCAGATCTAAAAGCTGGCAGGATAGTCTTCGAGTACTTGGACAATGCATTTGATGTGCATGCTGCCAGCTTCGGCTCCAACCTTCAATATTGATGTTGAGGGCTGCCCGGATTGGATAACCTGGCGTCGCCAGGGAGCCTATTCCCCGGATAGATGAACAATCACTTCTCGATTCGACCCGTGTTGGCGATGCTCCCACACATAAATACCTTGCCAAATCCCCGTGGCTAAGCGTCCTTGGTGAATCGGAATATATTCTGAGGTATGGGTTAAAGCCGTGCGAATATGGGCAGGCATATCGTCCGGTCCCTCCGTACTGTGGCGATAGTGTGGTCCTTCCGGGACAATTTGCGATAAAAACGTCTCCAGGTCCCGCAGTACATCAGGATCCGCATTTTCTTGAATCACCAAGCTGGCGGAGGTGTGGCGCAAAAATAGGGTGCATAGCCCCATGGTGAGTCCTGACTCGGCCACGACTGATTGCACCTGACGGGTAATGTTATGGAAGGATTTGCCCTGAGTAGGAATTTTGAGTAAATGCTGGACGTGAGTCATCGCCATCACCCTAAGATTGACTGCTAAACCAGTCTTGGACCAGTTGGGGTAAATCCATAATGGCTTGCAAGACTTGACTGGGGCCAACGCCCACGATCACCTGCAATCCTAAAACAATTATGGCGATTAAAACGGCCGTTTTGAGCGTTGTTTTGACCACACGCAACAGCCAAGTAAAGACAAGCCAAGAAATCAGGATAGCTGCGATCAGAAGGATAGGATTCACGGTAGAAGTTGGTAGTAGGGCTAGAGAGGGTCGATGCTGGTGTTGACCATTGCTGGGCAGAGGATGCAGACCTCCGGGTCAACGCTGAGTTAGGTCATGAGCTGATTTTAACAAGGGTCGATCTCAATTCTCTGGCCAACAGAAAGAAGCGTGAAGGTATATTAAATATGGAGGGTGCTGCACAATCAACTCTGAAGACTTCGTTAAGAGATCTACGGTTTCCTGATTAGTGTCGCTAACTTGTAAGTCAAGATACCTCCTAACTGCGTCTACGGCCCTACTGCTGACCTGAAAACGGATTTAACTCAGCATGAGGGCTTCTTTTTTGTGATGATTGGCAGTGTTGATTAACGGTATAGGAGGCTCAATCTCAAGCATGCTAGTGCTAAGTGAGATTGAGTTAATAGCCCTGTATCCGGGGTTGAGCACAGTGGGCTGAGATGGGTATCGCCTCAAGATTAGCGGTCAGCCGGTGGCTATGGTTGCCCTTTGTGAGTCTAGCCGCCGGTGGCGCTTGGCTGTCGGCAGCCAGCCTCTGGAATCCTAGCGGATGGCCCCAGTTCTTTGCCTTTTGGCAAGCCAGTCTGGCCCCTGATCTGCATCTTTCTTTATTGATCACTGCTGGGCAAGCGCTGTTAACCACCCTTGCCTATGCGATTTGCGGGACAACCCTGAGTCTCTGCTTGGGGTTTATCGGTAGCATTCTGATTTCAGAAGTGGGGCAGCAGGTCTATGGATGGTCGGTGCTTGCTGGTTTAGGACAAGGGCTTAGACGGGTGCTGGTGGTGCCTCGTGCCATTCATGAAATGTTATGGGGACTCTTCTTTATTAATCTCTGGGGGCTGGATCCGCTAACTGCGATCGCAGCCATTACCATTCCCTACAGCGCCATTGTCGCTAAGGTGTTTGGCGATATCCTCGACGACACGCCCAGGCAGTCGTTCCAGGCGATCCTGCAAGGCGGAGGACGGCCCTTCAATGCCTTACTCTACGGGTTACTGCCGTCGGCCAGTAAAAATTTACTGTCCTATAGCTTTTATCGCTTTGAATGTTCCCTGCGATCGGCGGCAACGCTGGGCTTAATCGGTGTTGGGGGGCTGGGCCATGAAATTTTCTTGAGTTTACAGTCGCTCCGCTATGAGCAGGTCTGGACCTTTATTTATGCCTTAGTCATTCTGAACGGAAGCATTGACTGGTGCAGTGCTAGGTGTCGTCATCGTCTGGGCTGCCAGACCCGCATTGATTTACACCTCAACCCTACTGCGAGTCCGCCACCGGGATATATTCCACCACAAAGAACGCCCCGATCGACGGTGCTACTCTTCAGCCTGAGTTTAGGGGGGCTGTTGATGCTAGTCCTTTGGAGCTGGTTGTATATTGGTTCCGATCTGACTCAACTGATGGCAGCTCAAACGTGGCGAAACGGTCAGCAGTTGATGGTTGGCGTGTGGCCATTATCTTTTGGTCTACAGGCATGGCCCCAGTTACTGGGATTGTCGTTACAAACTCTCAGCATGTCGCTGTTAGCCATCCTGGGGGCAGGGGCGGGGGGCATCGTGTTGTCCTTTGGCACAGCGGCCAATTTCTTTCTGCCAGGCGGACTCTTTTTGCCGCAGCCGGTTAGTTGGGCGCAACAAGGAGTGGCTTGGCTGCTGGTGGGGGTGGCGCGGCTGTTTTTGTTGCTGTGTCGATCGATCCCTGCACCGATTTGGGCCTTAATTGTATTGTTTATTGTGTTTCCGGGGATACTACCGGGTGCGATCTCGCTTGGCATCCATAATCTCGGGATATTGGGGCGGTTAATGGCAGAGGTGAATGAGAACCTGGATCAAAAGCCCCTTCTGGCCTTACAGTCTCATGGGGCTCCCAATCCTTCGGTGTTGCTCTACGGCGTGTTACCGATGACGCTGCCTCGATTTTTAGCCTATTCCTGTTATCGCTGGGAAGTCAGCATGCGGGAAACCATTATTGTGGGATTAGTGGGGGCTGGGGGACTAGGACGCCTGCTGAGTGAGCAACTCAGTAGTTTTGATAGCGTTGCGGTCATGGGGACCTTGAGTTGTTTTGTCGCCTTGAGTCTGATGGTTGATTGGCTCAGCCATCAGCTCCGGCAACAATTACAATAGGCCCTGCTTCCACCCTGCATCGCCAAACTTAAAGTGTCAGACTCACAAGCTTCACCCTATCTTCACTCCCATCCTTTTTAATGGGACGTAACTTAGATAAGCGCAATTTGCGTCTTGTACCACTCCTTACACCGATAACCCCGCCGGGGTTATTTTTTTTGTCTGTAGGATCTTTAATTTCGGCACGTCCTTCCCATTTTTGGGGAACGCACCCCTCTGTTATTCCTAGCCAAAGTGTGCAGAAAAAAAGCCTCCTATGGATCAGGAGGCTTACAAAAAAGTGATCTTGATCCGGGTTAAACCGTCACGAATTAAACTGCCACAGGCTCTTCAGTGTTCTGCACATGAGTTTCAGGATTCACCTTCGCCAGCAAGTCTCTGAGGGAAGCGCCCTCAATCACCTCCGACTCCAGCAACTGCTCCGAAATCGTCTCCAGCAGTTCCTTATTCTCCTTGAGAATACTCAGGGCTTCTTGGTGAGCCGTTTCGACAATACCCTTGACTTCCTTATCAATTTCTTTGGCTGTCTCATCACTTACG
>NZ_JANQOY010000215.1 GCF_028285565.1 Acaryochloris sp. IP29b_bin.148 | reverse complement strand
GTAAGCTGATAGACATGGCTGAGGTAAAGTGGTACGGCATACTGCAAATATATGCCCCAGCCTTTTCTCATGCTCTATTTCTTCGTCGAACTCACGTTGACGTGGGTGAAGCTCCCCCATACAGAGACGGACGTAAGCATAAATAAATCAACGGTCCGAGTAAGGGCATGAGGGCCGCACTCCAAAACAAGGGAGTCTGAGTGGATACACCACGTCGATGAGCATCAGCGATTAACAGAGCCGGGAAAACAAGGCTGAGCATACAAAAATCTAAGCTCATCACATGAATAAATCGGCTGGTTTGCCAGAGTTGAGTAAAGTCGATCCAGTCCCCTTGGGATAGGCCAAAAGTGAGGAGTGCGATCGCACCCACCAATAACCCAATCCCCAGTCCACGACTATCCCAAAACTTTAAAGTCCGGTTGCACTCTCCTGCAAGGTCAGGTTGGGGAGATTGGCGCAGCACCAGGTAAGGCAACAAAGCAAAGGCTCCAAAGGCAAAGGACAGGCTGGCGAACGGCCAAGCTGGAATTTTTTGCTCACACCCATCTGCAAACAGCACGCTCCCATAGATCATGGGCCAGATACCCATCAGATTAAAGAGGGCAATAATCAGGGGATTGATACCTTGCCAATGCATCGTCGCCAGCTTTTGAATCAAGTCCAGGGAATTGACCTGGTCTGCAGGAGCGAAGACAAAGGCATAGACACTAAACCCCAGCCATAACAGTCCAAACCCAATTTTTTGCACCATGCTGATGTCCCACTCTCCCTTCTCAACCGTAGAAAACGCCCCATAAGCAAATGAGCTAGGGAAGCAATCATACTTTCTCCTAGCTCATATTAGAGGATGGATAATGCGGTTTAAATCTATCCTAATTTGATGCTGGTTACAGACTTGAGTAAATCTTGTAAACCGCTCACAACTTTATCTTGGTTGGGTTCACCTTCACCCAAGCTCGTCTTCACCGTCTCAATTCCATCTTGGATGGATTGAGCAGAGTCGGGCTTGATATTCTCTTTTAAGGCCGGCCAAGCGTCTTGTACTTTGGCAAACTCAGTCTTGGCGGTTTCAAAGTCTCCAGATTTTGCTGCATCTAAGGTGGAGGTCACCCCATCCTTCATGCCAGAAACGCTATCTTTAAGGGCGACGAGGTCGGTTCCTTTATTGACGGTTTCGGTAACAGCATCTTTGGCATCAGTGGCAGTATCTTTGACTTTATCAGTCGCATCAGCCGCAGTATCTGTCACCTTATCGGTTGTTTCAGCTGCCGTATCTTTTGCTTTGTCGGCAGCATCTTTAACAGTGTCGCCTGCTTCACTACAAGCAGTAAGGGAAAGGGCGCTTAATAGTCCTATGATTAAGGCGGATTTGAGTCGGAGCATAATTGTATCTCTAAGTATTTATACTTTCCAGCTAATATTATCGAGAACAAAGGAAATTTGCACAAGTCTATTTAGGACAGTTGATCAGACTGGTCCCCAGAGAATAATCAATCATTGTATCGATCTAAAATCGACTCAAGCCTCAACTTTACTTTTGGGCCTTTTACATTGTCCTAATTGCGTCATCATTCTAGGCTCGCTGAATAGGTGCAGCGAATATTGAAGAATCATTTTTCTGAGGAGCAATGGCGAAATTCTATCCTGAGTTGACTCAGCCCCTACAATCCTTTATTCAGCAACAGCAGATCTTCTTTACAGCGTCCGCGCCAACCCAAGGCCGGATTAATCTGTCTCCCAAAGGGATGGATACGTTTCGTTGTCTTGGCACTCAGGAAGTGGCTTACCTCGATCTAACGGGCAGCGGCAGTGAGACCAGTGCCCATATCGCTGAGAATGGTCGATTGACGATCATGTTTTGTAGTTTTGTGGGCGATCCATTAATTTTGCGATTATATGGGCAAGGAGAAGTGATTCGTCCGTGCGATCGCACCTGGTCCGACAGACTCAAATCCTTCGAGCCTCTACCCGGAACGCGACAAATTGTTGTGCTCCATATCGAATCCGTCCAAACCTCCTGTGGGTTTGGTGTTCCCCTTTACGAGTACCAAGGCGATCGAGACCAGTTGCTCAATTGGGCGACTAAAAAGGGCGAGGAGGGTCTACGAGACTATCAAGTCCAAAAAAATCAAGTCAGCATTGATGGCTTGCCGACCGGGTTGATGGCAGAGGGCTAATGGCATACTCTCCCAAAATCGTGGTGTTGGATGACGATCCCACCGGATCACAAACGGTCCATAGTTGCCTGTTATTGCTGCAGTGGGATGTGGCAACGCTGTGTCAGGGATTATTGGATCCATCACCCCTCCTGTTTATCCTCACCAATACTCGGGCGCGATCGGCAGCTGAAGCCGCTCAAGTCACTCGGGAAGTGTGCCGCAATTTAAACATGGCAATGGCACAAGTCCAATCAACGGCTGACGGAACAGATCGCAGCAAAAGCTATTTAATTGTCAGCCGCTCAGACTCCACCCTACGGGGGCATTACCCCTTAGAAACAGACGTAATCACAGCAGAACTCGGCCCCTTTGACGCCCAGTTCCTAGTTCCTGCCTTTTTAGAGGGAGGCAGAATTACTCAAAATGGTATGCACTACATCCAGAGCCAAGATCGGATGATTCCTGTACATCAGACTGAATTTGCCCAAGATCCTATTTTTGGTTATCAGCATAGCTTCCTGCCAGACTATATTGCTGAGAAAACAGAGGGACGCGTTTCCGCCTCACAAGTCTTACAGTTTTCTGTGAATCAAACGGCTATTGAGGACTTAAACCCATTGATGAGCTTGCAAGGCAATCAATATACGGTTGTCGATGCAGTCCATCAAGCCGATTTAGATCAGTTTGCCCAGTGGGTATTCGCAGCCTCTGCTCAAGGCAAACGGTTCTTATTTCGCAGTGCCGCGAGTCTGCTGACGGCATTGGCCAATTTGCCTCCCCAACCTATTCCGGCAGGAGAAATGGGAAAAACAGTGCAAAGCGATCACCCTGGCGTGTTTATCATCGGCTCCTATGTCCAGAAAACAACGGCTCAGCTCTCAGCCCTATTGGCTTTGCCCCAAATTGAGGGAATCGAACTGAACCTCACGCCTCTTCAAGAGAACGAAGTGGATACTCACCACGTCAAAACCCAAGTCTTGGCACAGATTGATGCCATTTTTCGCCACCACCACACTCCAGTGATTTACACGAGTCGGCAACCTCTAAACTTTACGAATCTGGCAGAGCGGCTCCGATTTAGCACCCAGGTGGCCAATCTGTTAGCAGATATCGTCCAGCAACTGCCCACTGATCTGGGGTACTTAGTCAGCAAAGGGGGAATGACCTCGAATATCCTTTTATCGCGAGGGTTAAACCTATCCTCTGTACAACTATTGGGGCAAATTTTGCCGGGATGTTGTGTAGTGCAAACGAGTTTGGGGCATAATTTTCCCCAGCTACCCGTTGTTTTATTTCCAGGAAATGTCGGTCAAACGCCAGATCTAGTCAAGGTCTACCAGTGCTTGTCTCGGCGGTTAGACAGAAACAACGGATCAGAGGGAGCTGGATGATCAGCAAATTACTCAAAAAAGGTAGCTGATTATTGACTAATCATGAGATAATTATCGTTTGTGTCCAATTAGAAGTTTTGACGCGGTAAAAGCACATGGCAAAAGGTGTTCGGATCATCATCACATTGGAATGTACCGAATGTCGGTCCAACTCCGATAAGCGATCGCCAGGAGTATCCCGGTACACAACCACAAAAAACAGACGAAATACCACGTCTCGTCTGGAACTAAAGAAGTTTTGTACGCATTGCAATAAGCATACAAACCACAAAGAAATCAAGTAGTATCCTTTGTCCATCTATTCAACGTTTATCAAACCCTTATGCCTTACTATCGCCGCCGTGTTTCTCCGATCAAGCCAGGTGATCCGATTGATTACAAGGATGTTGATCTACTCCGTCGTTTTATCACTGAGCGCGGCAAGATTTTACCTCGACGGATTACGGGCCTTACAGCTCGCCAACAACGTGATTTAACCCGTGCCATTAAGCAAGCCCGAGTCTTGGCTTTACTTCCTTTCATTAACCGCGAAGGATAGAGGGTCGGTATCGACGTCTAGAACTACCCCTGTTATGGGTTAGTTCAGTCTTGCCATAACTGCTGAAATTGGATGAGCCAATTGAGTGGAGAAAGGAACATTAATTGAATTCAAACGACGGGGCGATTGTGCCGAAGGGCAGCGTCCCTTTCAATTGGGCGTAGTCGATCGACCCGAAGGTAAGAAGAATTGGGTTGTCGTTGATCAAACGGGACAATCCCACACCCTTCATCCTCGACAATTTACCTTTGTCGTTGCAGGGCAAACCTATACGCCCTCTGAGATTACTGAATTTCAGACAGAAGCTGAATCCTATATTGATCCAAGCAGCCTAGAAGTGGCTTGGGAAATTTTGCTGGAAGACGCCCAGTCCGTTGAACCCGCCGATTTAGCTCAGCTGTTGTTTTCCGATCAAAGTCCGCCTCTCTGTTATGCGGCCCATTGCTTACTAACGGACGATCGCATCTACTTTAAGCAAAAAGGGGACCGTTTTGAACCTCGGTCAGCGAACCAGGTAGCGGAGCTGCAGCATCAAATTGAGCAGCAAGCCAAACGTCAGCAAGAGCAACACGCTTTTTACAAAAAATTAGAGCAGGCGATCGCGGGTGATACCGTGGAGTGGGAAGGATGCGATCGCACCTATCTCCAAGCGCTAGAAAAATTTGCTGCATTAGGAGATGAAGCCACCACCCGAGCCACTGCGGTGGACGTCTTATCAACCCTAAAACGAGCCACCTCACCTGACGCTGCCTTCCAACTGTTAGTCGATGTGAAGGTTTGGAGGCCCCACCAAAATTTACATCTCTATCGCAGCAAAACCCCGGTTCACTTTTCTCCGTCCGTTCTCGCTGCCGTTGAGACATTACTAAAAATGCCGCCACCCGACTTACATACTGATCGCTACGACCTGACCAGTTTGAAAGTCTATACCATTGATGATGAAAGCACTTCCGAAATTGACGATGGCCTTAGCTTAGAATTTCTGCCCGACGGCAAGCAGCGGGTCTGGATCCATATTGCCGACCCTAGTCGCTGGATCACCCTGGGCGGTGAGTTAGATCGCGAGGCACAACGCCGAGGCACAACGGTTTACTTACCCACAGGCATGATTCCCATGTTCCCAACGGAACTCTCTACGGGACCGATGAGTTTAGTCCAGGGCCAAATCTGCTGTGCCCTTAGCTTTGGTGTCATTCTGACAGAAGAAGGGGCCATCGAGTCCTATGAAATTCGCTGCAGCCAGGTTCAACCCACCTATCGCCTGACCTATGCCGATGTGGATGAAATGTTGGAGCTAGGCGTTGAGGCTGAATCAGAGCTACTTGCTTTGGCAGACTGGGCCAAACGACGACAGGCTTGGCGAAAGTCGCAAGGCGCAATCAGCATTCAAATGCCCGAGTCATCTATCAAGGTCGAGGGCGATAAAGTCGACATTGAAGTCCTTTACGACTCCCTCTCCCGCAACCTGGTGGCGGAGATGATGATTCTGACGGGGGAGGTGGCAGCCCGCTACGGCCAAGATCATGATTTACCCTTGCCCTTCCGTCATCAACCTCAACCGGAGCTGCCCCCCGAAGAAGAGTTATTGCAGTTGGCACCCGGATTTGTCCGTTACTGTGCCATCCGCAGCTGTATGCCTCGCAGTGAAGTCAGCATTAGTCCTGCCCGCCATGCCAGCTTGGGCTTGGATTGTTACTGTCAGGTGACTTCCCCCATTCGTCGCTATGCGGATTTAGTGGCCCATTTCCAAATTAAAGCCCATCTTCGGGATGAGGAACTGCCTTTTAGTAAAACAGATTTAACCACCCTGATTCCCAGCGTCACTACGGCCGCCTATGAGGCAACCTTGCTAGAACGGCAAACGAATCGCTATTGGAGTTTGGAGTATTTACGCCAGCATGGTCAAACGGTCTGGCCAGCCATGGTGCTGCGATGGCTACGTGAGCATGAGAACCTGGCCCTCATTCTGCTGGAAGATCTCGGACTAGAACTGGTGATGCGCCTCGATCACCCGATGACGCTGGGAGATCGTCTGGATGTTAAAGTGGCCTCGGTGAATCCTCGCCTGGATCGGATTCAATTACAGGAATGTTTCACGGCCTCGCCTGAGGTTTCTCAGGAAGGGTAGTTCATATCGGGCATCCGATTGCGCTGCTCTGCGCGCATGGATTGGCTTCTGGCTTTTGCTTCTGCAGCACTGTCTTTGAGGGCCTGGAGACGGGTTTCATAGCGCTTGCGATTGCGCCGACTGGGCGATTGCTCAATCAATATTTTCAAGGCACTGCCTAAGCTTTTATAGGCATTAGGGAGGGTGTAGCCAAACCGGGTTGCCAATGCGATCGCTTTTTGATCCGCAGCCGTGAGATCATCAACACTCTTCTGGGAATTATTGCGCTGATACAGTCGCCAACCAGACACCCCACACAGGGCCAAGGCCAACATCAGCAGAAGTCCATCTTGGACCCACAATTCCCCCACGGCTCCCCCTAAACCAATCGCTAAGGCTGCCATTTCCCAACCATCACGGGGAATGGTATCGTTCTGAATCCGAGCAACTTGGTGCCAAAACAGCAAATTGCGCTGGTCTTTGGCAAACTGTTCCCACTTCAGCAGGTCAATCTGAATTTCGACTTCATCTTGGCCCAGTTCTTCGCAGGTAATCAGGGAGGCATTGGTGGCTGTAGTCGCTTCTACGGTCACCCAGCTTTGCAGCTCAGGTGGCAGGAGCGTTCGCAGACGCCGCAGTTCACTCATTTCAGCCCGAGCAGAGGATGTTCCGTAGACCATGAATTCAAATGTGGAATGATAAACAACAATCGTAAA
>NZ_JANQOY010000212.1 GCF_028285565.1 Acaryochloris sp. IP29b_bin.148 | reverse complement strand
GCCTTGGTCATACATGGGCAAGCCTGGATCAAACACTTGATTCTCAGACAAGGTATTGATGCCGACCCAAAACATGATGATGGCCATCTGCAAAATATGGGCAGCCAGCCATTTGCCCTGTACAGAGGGATCAATCAGTCGGCTATTGCCTTGATACCAAGGAAACTCAGATTTATTGATATTGAGTTGCATTGTTCTATTCAAAAAAATGATTAATATTGGTTGGGCTTTGCAGTCAGAAAAGTTTGATGGGCAGCAGTTCTGACTACAAAACCTTGAGAATTTGTTGTTCGCGCAGCTTATATGTGCACGGATTGAGAAAAATAATTCACGACAAGGCCAGCAGGAGATATTGTGGGCTTTGCCACCTGCCGATGCTGGCTAATTGAACTATTTATTCTTAAGGGCATGGAGCCTTTCGCCACGAATACTGTGCCATAGACCCCCAAAGACCATCCAGTTCAACCCGAGAATGAGCTGGATGGCAGCGGCCCCAGACCTGTCAACACCGTAGAACTCAGGGGCAAAGGCGATATCGCAATACTGGGTAAAAATGGCAGAGCTGACGGCAATAAAACCCACGGACGCCACACTGTAAGACAGAATCGCTTCGCTATTGCAAATGCCAGCACGCACCACCCCGCCATTGGGGAAAGAAAAGATCAGCCGATTGTTGAAAAAGGCCGTGGGCTTCTTATTAATGATATGAAAGGCTGCCCCGGCAATATCAACAATGGCCACGAGGAAATGTCCCCCGACCAGGTCTTCCATATTGTCGACGGCGGCCATCCCCAAGGGGGTCCATCCGCCATTGGCAAATCCGAATAAGTAACCCAGTAAGGTAATCGGATTCAGGTTAGGGATAATTTGGCGCACTTCACCCACTAAGGGATCGTACAGTCCATTGCCGAAGGCCGCGTTGCATGCAAATAGTAGGCAAGCCACCCCTAAACAAAGGAGATGATGACCTAAAATAGAGGAGGTGGATTCAAAGTCATCCCAGTCATAATCGAATTGAGCAGCCCAGCTACCTTCAGGGTAATCTCCTAGTTTCGCCTCTCCCGCAATGGTATGGAATAGTCCACCCGCACAGCAGAATGCCGCCACAAAGAAGTGGAGGACGCCAATCACAAAATAGGGATACGTACTCAGAATCTCTCCGCCTGAACCCACGGCAATCCCTAAACCTGCCAGGTGAGGCATAAAGACCATCCCTTGCTCAGATAGTGGTATGCCGGGTTGAAAACGAGCGGCTTCTTGAATAATAAAAGCGCCGGGAACACAGCTCATCAAAGCGGCATGGCATAAGTGGGCACCCAGAAGCGTGCCAGAAAAATCGGTGTTGCGGACATTGCCAGCCCACCATTCTGCTTCATAACCACTCAGGCTTGCTGTACCCGCAGTCAGTTCAGACCTGTCCATGGGGTCGCGTCTTGTTAAAGATGCTGTCATAAATTAAATCCTCGATATGGCAATTAGTTACTAAAAATCAGAAAGTTTGTGTGAGTATTGAACACCTCTACCTGAAGTTCTCTACCAAAGTCAGTAGTTGAGCATGGAAGCAGAACAAGGGATAGCTGAGAATTGTCAATCAGCGTTACGGTGATTCATCCAAGCTTTTGCAAGCTGGGTGGATATGTTCGAATTGCAAAAGGTTTCTTCGGGCCAATCGTAAGTCCAGGAGAAAAACTGACTTCTGCACTAGCTACGGTGATATCTGCGATTAGATATCGGGAGACAACTACTCGAAATATTTAAGGACATTGCGGAAGTCAAAGCCCATTCCTCTCAAGGCATGGAAAAGATGACCTTGGAGGCAGAAGAATGCCCAATAAAAATGGAAATTACAAATCCAAAAACGAGAGGTATGCATGCCGTTGACCGTGTCAATGATATCGGCGAAGTAAGGTGAAAAAACAAACCTCAGCTCTAGGACAGGACCAAAGAATTCAGGTGGGAAAGTAATTTCGTTGACGGCGGTAAAGTAACAGGCAATAAAGCCTAAGAAGGCCAGTCCACCTAAGGCATAGGCCAGAATGGCGTCTGCATTTTTGCGATAGAGCCGATCCGTATAGGGCCAGGGTTTAACCAAGATATGGAAAACACCACCCATTGTATAGAGAAAGCCGACAAAGAGATGGCCCATTTGTACATCTTCGAGGTTATCGACAAAGAAAGGATTGAAGCCCGGAACAGCCCATCCATATTTGAATAGTCTGACAATATTAAATTCAGGGACGACTGCTCTCACTTCTCCAATACTGGGATCATAAAAGCCATGAGTGGCTCCCCAGCCCGTAAATAAAAAGGTTCCTAACCCTAAAAAGATCAGATGATGTCCTAGAATTCGGCCCTGGGCTTCAAAATCATCCCACTCGAAATGAAATCGCCTGATACCAGGAAACTCGCTATCAGCGAAATTCTTCGGCCCGGTCACGATATGGTACAAAGCCCCAGCTGCAAATACAGCTGCTGCAAATAGGTGAATCATACCAATCGCGAAGTAGATATAGGTGTCTACGATGACCCCGCCAGACCCTACCCCAAACCCTTCACGCGCTAACTGCGGTAGACAAACAAAGTTTTGGCTGTACAGCGGTAGATCAGGATCGTAGCGAGAGAGTTCATAGATAGTAAACGTTCCTGCAAAGAAGCACATCGACGCGATTTGGCCGATATGTGCAGCCAGGAATTGGGCGCTAAATCCTGTGTAACGAGCGTTTCCTGCATACCAAGGGTAGTTCACCTTTGGCTGTCCATAGGTTTGCATAAGGATTGTTCTCCAGACTAACCTTGCATATTCTATTGAGACTAATTCTCAATTTATCAGGACTTGTGTTTTGTGAAAATGCAAGCTGTAAAAAGTCAAAGAAAAGGCATCACAACTAAATATTTATTTATATATATAAGAATAATAATATTTAGAGCCTATCTATATCTCCCCATTAGAAGAGTGACCAAAAAGGCGATCTGGTGTTATATTTCCTTTAAAATAAGGATTTTCAGTATTTTCACTAACCCTAAATGTGAACTCATCAGTCTTTGTGATTTGACAGGAGCTAGTGAAAAACAATGTAAGACATAAAGAAATATAAAAATACTCTGCTCTCAATTTCCACAAAATTGCTTGTGGGCTGAGGCAAATTATCTTTAAATATTCTCAATATAAAAATCATCAATCGACTATTTATAATTTTATTGAGAAGGATCGCCTCCTGATTGTGATCATCACTTGTCTTAACGCTGCTGCTCTAAAACAGATAGCTGAGTCGCTTTAATTAATAGGTATGGATTGGAAGGGCGATGCCACCCTTTGCTGACAATGCCACTTAAATCTGAAGAGTTGCCCATACTGTGGTGAGATGGCCCAATCTGGAATGGTGATCCTCCTGTTAGATGCGGTTATCCACGGGATGCGGTGCGATCGCACCCTCTACTGACACCTCAGTTCTACAGATAAGAAATATTTTTATTTGGTTTAATGCCTAGGATAGATATCTCGGCACGCGACGTACCGACACCCTTCACCCCTATCTCTCATACATCACAGGCTAATCATTGATCTAGCTCTCAGCTCAGCCTATGGCCAGAAAAGCTGGGCACGACAGGATTGCCTTTGAATGCTTTGGATGGGTTAAGGTTGGGGATTTTCCCTATTATCAGACATGTAGATTGAAAAACTAAATATCATTCTCAACAAAAATGTAGTAATTTAGTTGAGAAATAGTCTCAATATTTTATCAAGGCCAGTAAAATCACCATCTTAGAGATCCGCTAAATCATCACTGACTGTAGCGCTTGGTCAGCAACGAGAGGTGGAACGCCTGCCTGGTCTTGAGATGGCCTATTTTATGCAAGCCTATGGACCACTAAATTGTGAGCACTTCTGATGCACTCTGGTTATGTGTTAACCCTCGTTTAAAACGATTGGATTGGAATCTATGCCAACACCTTAAACAACACGCTAACGTGAAATTTTGGAGCTACCACCAAACAGCAGATGAACCGTGCTCCATTCAAACCGCCTTATCATTACTCCATCATTATATTCAGCTAAAATCAGACCCCATTCACTTATTAGGGCACGGTCTCAGCGGAGCGCTAGGGCTGTTATACGCTCGCCAAAACCCTCAAGCGATTCGGTCGTTAACCCTCCTCTCCGTTGGGGCGAATCCATCGATAGGTTGGCATGCTCATTACTACAAAATGAGGGACCTTTTACCCTGTAGCCGAGAGGCCATTTTATTTCAGATGGCAACGATGCTCTTTGGACCGATGGGTAACGACCAAACCATAGAATTAGCATCACTGTTAGCCACCATACTAGATACTGAATTAGCGCCACATTCCTTAGCCCATCAGAATGGGTTGCCCTCTGGAGGAGTAGAACCTCCCTTACTGGTTTGCCATGGGGAGTACGATGCCGTCATTGATCCCTATACTCATGCTCGGTGGCAGCCGTATCTGAAGCCGGGCGATCGTCTTTGGAGTTGCCCGCAAGGACGGCATTTTTTCCATCATGACCATTCGCATCGAACAAGCCAGATCGTTTTGGCGTTTTGGCAACAGGTCTCATCAATGCCTTCTGTATCCCTATCTTCTGCCCATCAACAACAACTGATGACATTGCTATGTGAGGAAATGAATCATTCTGCCCTACTGTCTGGAGACTAAAGACCTTGGATACCTACGAGTTTGATGTGGTGATTATTGGGGGTGGTCCCGCAGGTTGTACCTGTGCCCTCTATACATCACGAGCCAATTTCAAGACCGCTATTTTAGATAAGAACCCTGCGGTGGGTGCTTTAGCAATTACGCATAAAATTGCCAACTATCCTGGCGTTGCAGGCGATATCAGTGGCGAGGAACTCCTGACGGTGATGAGAGAGCAAGCCATTGAATTTGGGACGCACTATCAGCAAGCCCAAGTCTTTGGTTTGGATATTAGCGGTGCCCAGAAAAAGGTTTACACCCCAGAGGGGACATTTGTGGGTCGGGCAATTGTCTTAGCAACGGGGGCAATGGGACGTAAGGCATCTTTTGAAGGAGAGGCTGAATTTTTAGGTCGGGGGGTGAGCTACTGCGCCACCTGCGATGCAGCCTTTTATCAAGATCGCCCGGTTGCAGTTGTAGGGCTAAACCGGGAAGCCATAGAAGAAGCCCAAGTTCTCACTAAATTTTCGTCTATGGTGCACTGGCTGACCGTAAAGACCCCTCCGGCAGAAGATGCCCATGCTCAAGATTTATTGAGTTCACCCAACGTAAAACATTGGAGTCGATCCAGGCTGCTGTCGATTCAGGGTAGCGACATGGGAGTCACAGGTGTTCAAGTCAAAGTCAGAGATCAAGACGATCCGCTATCACTAGAAGTGGATGGGGTATTTGTCTATCAGAATGGCTCTAAACCCATTACTGATTTTGTGGAGAACCAGGTTCAGTTTAATGCCGATGGCGGGGTTAAGGTTGATGAACTGATGGCAACCAGTGTAGATGGTGTTTGGGCCATCGGAGATATTCGTAATACTCCCTTTAAGCAAGCCGTTGTTGCCGCTGGGGATGGCTGTATTGCCGCGATGGCCATTGATCGCTTTCTCAATAGCCGCAAGCTGTTTAAGCCAGACTGGGATCATTCCTAACTCAACTTGCCAAATAGCATTGATACTTATATCCCTTCTGGATAGCGGCAATAGAACCACTAGGCACAGCCCTTGGCACTTTAGCTGCCCTTGGCCAGCATCACCGCCCCAAAGCTGAGAGCAATTAGAAATACCAGCAGAATCGGAAGAGCAACAAGTATGCCGTCTCGATTAAAGCGGAGGGACTGGTTCTGAGACTTCATCAACAAAACCATACCCCCCATACCCATCATGATCCAGATAAACCCAAATCCCAGAAACAGCACAAAAATGGAATCCGACATGATGCATTGTAAGGAATAGTGGCTAACTATCTAAGAGGATACAGCTATGATCGCCAAACCAGACCGAGTCGTTATTTAATCAATGCCCTTTAACCCAAAAGTTTGAAGTTTCGGGTGACACAAGGCGGATCGAGCGAAGAAGTAGAGTAAACGTTACTCAATAGCAAGAACAGCCGTACTTGAAGCTAGGCTAGGCTCTGATGGCAGAGAATCAGAGGTGGGTAATCCTTCTAACTCTCGGGAGCGTTGTGTTTTAATCATGGCAATTTGACTCGTGAGTAGAAAGCTAACAAAGCTCGAAATTACAATGACTGGCAGCATTGCCGTCCCTGACAACACACTGAGAATAATGCTAGTGCTCACGGGGGTCTTCGTCACCGCCACATTCACAGCAGCCATTAAGCAGACCATGCCTACTGTGGGATGTACCTGAGGCACCATCAGGGAAATCGCCAGACCGACATTGGCACCGATAAAGAAGAGTGGAAAAATAAATCCACCTAAAAAGCCAGAATGGAGAGTGACACTAATCGCAAACATTTTGGCCACTGCGATCATTAGCAAAAAGCTAATCCCTAAAGTTGCACCTGTTTCAATCACCGTATGAATCTGTTCTTCGCTGAAAAATAGCGTTTGAGGAAAGGCCAGAGCAATAAGACCAATGGTTAGCCCACCCAAAGTGGCTAAGGGAATTCGATAATGCTCAAGGGGGGCAAGCACATGGCCCACTAACCGAAATACCCCAATAAATAAGACTGCGACACCTGCCCCGATGATGCCTAAAATTAGCCCTTCCAGCAAATTGGTGGGGGTGAGGGGAGGAACCGTTTCGAAATGATAAAAGCCACCAATCGTCATCCCAGTATTGATGCGGAAGACTGCAAACGAAAAAATGGCAGAAACGACGGCTGGAGCGATGGCTTCGTAATATTCCAGACCTTTGCGATGGGGAATTTCCAGGGCGAATAGGGCTGCGCCAATAGGCGCACCGAAAAAAGCGCCCAAGGCCGCACTCATGCCACAAAAAGTGAGTACGCGAACTGATGTTGTGGTGAGCTGTAATTTTTCTCCTAGCCAGCTGCCAAAGCTGCCGTTGACCTGCACTAACGGTGCTTCAGGACCAGCACTACCTCCTGAGGTAATGGCTACTAAGGAGGCAATAATCATGGCTGGCGTTTTGCGGATATCAATTTTGCCTGGGCTGTGGATTTTATCGACGACTTGAGCCATTTCGCCAGGCAGCCCCATAAAGAACAGCACTAACCCGACGCAAAAACCACCAATGGTGGAGGCAATCCAAACATAATGTTTCTCAGGCAGCCAACTTGGGAAATAAGGCACTACCTGTTCTGGCAAAGTATGCCAGACGTTATGCATCAGCGTTTCTAAAACAAAATAATAAGCTGTGGCGACGAGTCCTCCAAAGACACCAATCAAAGCCGCACACATCACCAATTGTGAATAGGTGAGGTCGCGCTTTTCCGCCTTTACAGAATTTGATAAGGGAACCGACAACGGCTGTTGTTCCTCTGGCCCACTGGCTAACGTCTGCGTCATTAATCCTCAACCTCCATTGATTGGTAGTCTTCAACTACCCAAACAATTGCTTTCAATGCTTTTTGAAGGTTATGGAAGATTTATCTTCACTTTCGTATCTCTAGACACTGATACAGTGATGTTCCCGCAAGAACGACATGTGTTTAATGCAATATCTACATGTTGTCGACTTGCTTGCCATTACCGTCCTCTGCACCCCATCCACAAGAACGAGTGATGGGATAAATTCTCCCCTGGGCATTATGGGGATGGGTCTTCTTGCTGATTGAAAAAATGCTGGCCCCAGAACAACACTCTTACCCTCGCCATTCCCCTTGATATATGACTTATCAAAGCCGTCCATCCTCCCGTAGTGCAATCATCATAACGACTCTTGAAGGTGTACCGGGCCGAACCATCACCCAGCATTTTGGGTTGGTTCAAGGCAGTACGATCCGCGCCAAGCATATCGGCCGAGATATCGCTGCTGGTTTTAAGAATCTCGTGGGTGGCGAATTGCATGGATATACCGAATTGCTGCAAGAGGCGCGCCAAGAAGCCACTGATCGAATGTTGCAGCAGGCAGCTCAAATGGGTGCTAATGCCGTTGTGAATGTTCGTTATTCCACCTCCTCTGTTGCCCAAGGCGCAGCCGAATTGTTTGCCTATGGAACTGCCGTCAGGGTGGACTAACGATGCTTGAACTATTGGTTATTTTCGGCTTGTTGGCCCTGGGGTATGTAGCAGGATCCATTATTGAGCAGAATCATTATGCCAGCATTAAGGTGCGCGAGCGCCGCACCCAAAGCGTGCCGGTTTACAACATTGGGGCAAAGTATCCTTTACCTGAGGCTAAAGGAGCAAAGCTCTTTGTGGGAAGCGTTGTTATTTCCTCCGATTATTACAAAGCATTTTTAGCCCAGTTCAGCAAACTGATCGGCGGGCAAATTTTTGCCTATGAGAGTCTGCTCGATCGAGGACGACGGGAAGCTTTACTACGGATGAAAGAGGATGCGATTCGGTGGGGCGCTAAAAAAGTGGTCAATGTGCGTTTAGAAACAGCGACCATTGGCAATAGCCATGGGGATGCGGGCATTCTCTCCATTGAAGTGATTGCCTACGGTACGGGGCTACGATAAAGCCATAGTCCACCCTGTTAGGCTGCAATTGACGGCAGAGATAGCGGCAATCAACAGCTTTATTTTGCTAAACGAGAGGAATGGCGAAGTCTGACCGTATAATAGTTCTACAGAAATCGACAATAGCACCTCCAACCTCTCCTATATGTTTTCTCTCAGTGGCTACGAATATCTTTTGGGATTCTTACTCCTGTGTAGTTTAGTCCCAGCTTTAGCACTCAGTGCCTCCAAAGTGTTGCGTCCTAGTAATCAAGGAGCGGTTCGGCGTACGACCTATGAATCAGGAATGGAACCTGTAGGGGGCGCTTGGATCCAATTCAATATTCGCTACTACATGTTTGCCCTGGTCTTTGTCATCTTCGATGTAGAAACCGTCTTTCTCTACCCGTGGGCAGTCGCGTTCCACAAATTGGGGATCTTAGCTTTTATCGAAGCCCTAATTTTTATTGCCATCTTGATTGTGGGTTTGGTTTACGCTTGGCGCAAAGGTGCATTGGAATGGTCTTAGCGAAAATTTAATCAGCATTCCATTGACTTCGGTTTTATTATCCCCTCTCTAAAATTCTCTCTATTACACACATAAAGGAGTAAACGGTGGCTGAGTCCTCTCCAGACCCCAAGCAAGACGAACAATCCGTGGCAGAAGAGCAAACGGCCCCCATTGTAGAAGCTGGCCCCGTTGCCAAAAAGCTTTCTCAAGTAGGATTTTCCCTTGAGCCCTTAGGGGTAGATCATTTAGGGGTGGAAATGATTAAAGTTGAGGCCGATCAGCTAGTTGCCGTAGCAACCGCTCTCAATGATGAGGGATACACCTATTTGCAATGCCAAGGCGGGTATGATTCCGGTCCCGGCCAGGATTTAGTGAGTATGTATCATGTTCTCAAACTGAGTGATGATGCGGATCGCCCACCAGAAGTGAGAATCAAGGTTTTTCTGCCCCGCGAGAACCCTCGCGTTCCTTCTCTATATTGGCTGTGGAAAGCATCCGATTGGCAGGAACGGGAAACCTATGACATGTATGGCATTATCTACGAAGGCCATCCTAACCTTACCCGCATCCTGATGCCCGAAGATTGGGTGGGTTGGCCCCTACGCAAAGACTATATCAGTCCAGACTTCTATGAACTTCAAGATGCTTATTAAGCTTAATCGCTAAGCAGCCATGTCACGCAAGGAGCTAGGCTAGCTTATATTGGCTCTGGTTAGTTATCTCGACGACCTGCAATAAAATCCTCAGTCATTTCATAGGCTTCTTGGTCGGTGAATTGCTGAGGAGGGTGCTTCATAAAGAAGGCAGAAGGTGAGTGCAAAATTCCGCCTTTCTTGGCTTGCAGGGCCATTTTGCAGCAGCGGATGGCGTCAATGGACACTCCAGCTGAGTTAGGAGAGTCTTCTACGGACAAGCGCAGTTCCAAGTTCATGGGAACATCACCGAATAGCTTGCCTTCCATCCGAATAAAACAGACTTTGTTATCTTGCTGCCAAGAGACATAATCGCTCGGACCGACATGGATATCGTGGTCCTCTAGGCGATCACCCAACACCGCTTGGACAGCCTCGGTTTTGGATTCTTTCTTAGAAGCCAGACGGCTGCGGTTGAGCATATTGAGAAAATCGGTATTCCCCCCAGTATTCAGTTGGTAGGTCCGCTCCAACTTCACCCCCCGCTTTTTGAAGAGATCAGATAGCGTACGGTGGGTAATCGTGGCACCGAGTTGGGCTTTGATATCATCTCCAACAATCGGCAGCTTATTTTGTTTGAATTTCTCGGCCCACAAGGGATTGCTAGCAATAAAGACAGGAATACAATTGACGAATCCGACCCCAGCATCAATCGCACATTCAGCGTAAAAGCTGGTGGCTTCTTCTGAGCCCACAGGTAAATAGTTCACCAAAATTTCGGCACCTGAATCCTTGAGCGTTTTGACCACATCCGCTTTAGTGGGTTCTGCTTCCTGGCTCAGAACAAAGGTGTACTCAGGCTTATGATGACTCATATGGTCAGAGAAGCCATCCAAGATCTTGCCCATCGAGACTTTAACGCCAGTGGTTGGAATCTCTGAGCAAAAAACGGTCGTACAGTTGGGGGGCGCAAAAATGGCTGCTGACAAATCCTGGCCCACTTTTCGCTGATCAACATCAAACGCTGCAACCACTTCAATATCGTGGGGTTTAAACCCACCGATATCCCAATGCATAATGCCAATTGCTTCTTCGGGACTTTTAGTTTTGTAATACTCAATGCCTTGAATCAGGGAGCTTGCACAGTTGCCAATCCCGATGACTGCTATCTTGATTTTTTCCACTAAAACATATCTCCTTCGCAGAATTGAGGGTTTTGGAGCAACCTAGTGCATTAACCGAATGACAGCGGCGTAATGGAATGGGTTTCTCTGGAAGAATTGGGTTGTGTTTAATCCGATACGTTCTCGTGCAATACCCTGCATAGCCCCGATCACCACAATCCCTAAATCTCAACAACGTTCTGGTGAAACTGTTCAAGATCCTATTGCAAGTCCCCCAGATAAATAAGAATGACAAGAGGCAAAAACAATTGTTCCATCAGAGGTTGACCTTAAACCTAAGGACAATAGCTCCATTGGTGTTGATGCTTGAGTCTCAGTCCAACATGCAAAGGAGGAAGATTTAATCTAGTTCACCTAGCAAGTGTGGGAATAACGGTCTAGCGTAACCCCTGTACTTCACTAGAAGATATTAACTTAGCTTTCACCATCCGTTAACCCGAGTTAACCAAAAACCTATGGTAAACCGAAGAGGTACAAAACAGAAGTAGGTTTTTGAGGAGACGATAGAGCCTCCCGAGCCATTGGTGGAGTTTATGGCCGTGAGGGGTGGCAGGGATGAGATGAAGATCGCACTGTTGTAGCGTTCCTAGTTGGTGGCGCAAGGTGGTGTCAGTCTGAGCTAAGGCAAGCGGTATACATGCTTGCCTTCTCTGACAGGTATCGCATAGCATACAGCGCTTATCCTTACGAGCGAAAGAATATGTGGAGTCAAGGGGAAACCTAACTGGGGTGTTTGACCGACAAACTCGCTGTCAAGTTCTACGTTGGAATAACCTTTATGGCTGGGTTGAGTTTGGTCGCCTTTGCAAATTTAGCAACCTCAACCCTAAAAAGCGGTTGTCTGGGCTACAAAAATCCGACAAATTCAACTTTAAATCTTAGGCAGCTGGTCAATTTGAAAATATTGGTAGAACTGATCCGTGATCTGGACTCGGTAGGAGCGGCCACTGGATTGACGGCGTTTTTGGACAAAGCCTTTTTCTACCAATTCCTGCACATGCTGATAAGCCCCTGAGCCTCTCAACTCAACTAGATCGGTTTGGGCAATGGGGCCTTTAAGCGCAATGGCAGCTAAGGTTCTTTGAGCCCCTACGCCTAAATCGACGGGAACGAGGGTGTTGACCATGCTTTGATAGGTTTGACGCAGTTGGAGGCTAAAGCCATCATCGGTTTCGACAATTTCTAAGGCACTATCACGATGGGCATAGTCCTGCATCAGTTCGATCAGGGCATCTTCGGCCTCGTCGCGATCGCACTGGGCGTATTCCACAATTTTAGTCAGGGACAAGGGTTGGGCCTTGAGGTAGAGAATGGCCTCAATCACCGTTGCCAGACGGGTGGATGTCGCTGGATGAGTTGAATCAACCACAGCAAAAAGCTCCTGAGTCAAAACTGGAGAGGGTAAAGACGATCAGTCTTGCGCCAATGATAGCTTCTCTACTTGCGATCGCAACAGTGAGCAACTATTTCGGGCGATATCATCCAGATTGCCCCCTATACTCCCAGCAAACATTGAACCGATTGAGTCAGGTAGAAAAATTCATCCGTGTGATACCATAAATTGTTCGGCTGATTTCAACGTTGCCGTAAAAATATCATTCAGTATCTGCTGTTAAGGCATTAAAAACCCATTATCTTCGTTGAGGTATTTATGGCTAAGCGCCGCAACCTAAAAAAAGAAAAAGCTCTGCGAAACCAAGCCTATGCCCGGAAATTTCGCAAGCGCTCTGGCTCTGGTCGCTTCGGTAGACGACAATACAACTCCAATCGTCAAGAATCCTCTACAGACAACCAAGAGGGAGAAAATCAAGAATCGAATTCTGATTCATCTTCTGCCACAGATTAAAACCTGAGGACACCTGTTATTTGGGTTTGCCCATCGTTTCTAGTGAGTTCTCCAATCACGCAACATCTTGAATGGAAGACTTAAAACTTATTTGTCTTGAGCATTGGCACTGAATCCCGTTCTGATGCCTTAGGCTACGTCTATCTAAACCAAGACCATACAAGCCCTCAAAGATGTCATGATCCTTGAGGGCTTTGCTGTGAAGGCAAGGAGTAGTCTCGACACAAGTGAGGGCCTTCGCCAAGGCTGAGTCTTTTCAGGCTTTTCTCAGAAATATGGTTTATCATCCCCAGGATTACATCATTTATTTCTCAGGTTTCAAGGTTAGGGTCGAAACATTGGCGATAGGAAACATTGGCGATAGAAGGATACTAACGATGTACCTATGCAGATTCACGCAAGCAGACTGTTCAGAAATCAATAGGTCAGGGATATTATCACTCAGCTTAATTTTTAGGTTGTCATTCTCTCTGCATCTCAGCAGTACCCTCTTAAACAGATCCGGAACCATCGTATTGGTCTAAAGGCAGGCTATGCACACCATTCTGGCCGGAGATATTGGCGGCACTAAAACGATCCTTCGTTTGGTTAATGTTGCTTGCCCCTCCCCTCAGCAGCGAATTCCTCACCTAACAACACTCCATGAACAGACGTATCCGAGTCAGGCTTTTCCTGATCTGAGCCCGATGATTGAGCAGTTTTTGGCCCAATCATCAGTCGAAATTTCTCATCCCATCCAATCCGCCTGTTTTGGCATTGCAGGTCCGGTCATTGACAATACTTCAGAATTAACCAACCTATCCTGGTCACTGACGGCCAGTCGGATTCAGCAAGAGTTTGGATTTGCCCAGGTCGCCTTGATCAATGACTTTGCCTCGGTCGGATATGGTGTCTTGGGATTGGCAGAGCAAGACTTGGCAACCTTGCAAGCCAAACCATCTAACCCCCACGCTCCGATCGCAGTTATTGGAGCAGGAACAGGCTTAGGGGAAGGCTTTCTAATACCCTCTAACACGGGTTATCAGGTGTTTCCTAGTGAGGGCGGACATTCTGACTTTGCCCCTCGTACCCCAGTCGATTTTCAACTGCTCCGTTTTTTATTGGAAGAGAAAAAGATCAATCGGGTTTCCGTTGAACGGGTGGTCTCTGGACAAGGGATTGTCTCGATTTATGAGTGTCTGCGCAGCTTAGGGTCAACCGCGGAATCTCCCCTCATTGCGCAAGTATTTCAGGCTTGGGAACAGGAGAATACTCCGACTGAGCAGCGGCCGGATCCGGCCGCTGCGATCGCCCAAGCCGCTCTGGCCGAAACCGACGCCCTCTGTCAACAGACCATGGCTCTCTTTATTGCAGCCTATGGTGCAGAAGCAGGGAATTTAGCCCTCAAACTCTTGCCCTACGGCGGACTATATATTGCGGGCGGGATTGCCCCTAAAATTCTGCCTTTACTCCAAAGCGGTGAGTTCCTCCAAGCCTTCCATCAAAAAGGACGCGTCAGTGCCTTACTTCAAAATATCCCGATTCATATTGTCCTTAATCCGAAAGTGGGGCTTATTGGCTCTGCCCTTTACGCGGCCCAACGCTCAGCAGGTTCTGAGAATGCATAATGGTGAAGTTTAAGGGGGCTTGTCCGTTTGTTACACAGCATCGCTAATTCTTGAGATCGTCCAATTTATAGGAGTTTAACCCCATGACTCAACCCTCGTTTACCGGTGTAACCCTTGCCCCTATGGATGAGTACAATCGGAAACTCATCGCCAATGTTCATCCTTCAGACTGGGTGAATCCTACCCCTGCTGAGTGTTACGACTTAGTGGTGATTGGTTCAGGGACGGCAGGCTTGGTGACGGCGAAAGGAGCCGCAGGCTTAGGGGTGGGGCTGAAAGTGGCCTTGATTGAAAAACATTTAATGGGGGGAGATTGCTTAAATGTGGGCTGTGTTCCCTCCAAATGTCTGATTCGGTCGGCCCGAACCGCAGCTGATATCCGGGATGCTAAACCCTTTGGTATTCATCCACCCACCCACATCGATGTAGACTTTCCGGCAGTGATGGAACGGATGCGACAAGTTCGAGCGCGCATTAGTCCTGTAGACTCGGCAGACGCAGCGGCGAAATCCGGTGTCGATATGTTCCTGGGGGAGGGACAATTTACAGGTCCGAATACGGTCTCCGTTGACGGTCAAACCCTACGCTTTAAGAAAGCAGTCATCACGACAGGGGCACGAGCAGTCAAACCTCGGATTGAGGGCATTGAAGAAGTGGGCTATTTGACCAATGAAACGGTCTTCTCCTTAACGCAAAGCCCCAAGCGTTTGGCCGTCATTGGGGGAGGACCCATTGGCTGTGAACTGGCTCAATCTTTTCATCGTCTCGGGAGTCAGGTCATCCTCTTCCATCGAGGATCTCATCTCCTCAATAAAGAAGATGCGGATGCGGCAGAAATTGTCCAGCAAGCGTTTCTGCGAGAGGGGATTCAGCTGGTTTTAGCCTGTCAAATGAAGCGTGTAGAGCAAACCCCTGCCGGGAAGGTCATTTATTATGCCTGCAATGGCCGGGAAGAGTCCGTTGTGGTGGATGAAATTTTGGCTGGGGCAGGCCGAGCCCCGAATGTGGAAGGGCTAAATCTAGAAACGGTAGGGGTTGAATACGATAGCCGCCAGGGCGTATTCGTCAACGATTATTTGCAGACCACCAACCCTAAAATTTATGCAGCTGGGGATATCTGCATGAATTGGAAGTTTACCCATGCAGCCGATGCCGCAGCCCGGATTGTGCTTAAAAATACGCTGTTTTCGCCCTTTGGAATTGGCAAATATAAGCGCAGTGATTTGGTTATGCCCTGGGTGACCTTTACCGATCCAGAGATTGCCCATGTGGGTCTATACGAACATGAGGCTCAGGATCAAGGTATGGACCTCCATACGATCAAAATTCTCTTTGATGATGTCGATCGCGCTCTTGCGGATGGCGAAGAAGAGGGGTTTGTCAAAATTCACTTGGAAAAAGGATCGGACAAAATTTTAGGAGCAACCATCGTTGCCCGCCATGCAGGAGAAATGATTAGCGAAATCACCACTGCGATGATTGGCAAAGTGGGCTTGGGCAGTATGGCTAGCGTTATTCACCCCTATCCCACCCAAGCGGAAGCGATTAAGAAGGCAGCAGATACCTACCGTAGGACCTTATTAAAGCCCGGAACGATTAAGTTGCTGAAACTCCTGACAAAGCTCTCTTAACTGATCGGCCCCTCTGGTTCTTTTATCTACAACAGTGGCGGAAATTGCAGTCATAATATCCAGGCTGCCCTATCACTTTATGCCTTTAGTCCTTGCGTATTGACTATTTCAGAGAATTGCATGGATTCCGTGAATCTGTTAATTTTAGTTCATGATAGTTTCGTTTAATGATCGGGCTACTTCAGATTTATTTCATGGTGTGTCCAGCCGTCATTCTCGAAAATTACCCACCCAAATCCAAGAATCTGCTCTCTATAAACTTGACATGCTGAATGCAGCGCAATCACTCAATGATTTGCAATCTCCTCCGGGCAATAGATTAGAGGCTCTGAAAGGAGATTTGTCTGGCTTGTATAGCATTCGTATCAATTCCCAATGGCGTATTGTCTTTCGCTGGATAGATGGCAATGCCTACGAGGTTCAAATTGTTGATTATCACTGAGATAGTAGAGGGGCATTATGATTCCCAGCAATAGAATTGCTACCCATCCTGGCAAGATTTTGCTAAAACAATTCCTTGAGCCTTTAGGCTTAACTCAAAAAGCGTTAGCTCTTCATGTCGATATCCCTGTTCAAAGGGTTAACGAAATTGTTCGAGGAAAAAGAGGGATCTCTCCAGAAACAGCATGGCTATTATCCGAAGCATTCAATACCACGCCCGAATTTTGGTTGAACCTACAGGCAATATATGATCTATCTGCAAACCGGCCTATCCGTCATGTTCAGTCATTGATAGCTTGAGATATTCCCACTCGATTCAAATAGGATTACTGTCGAATCAAACCGCACATCCGTCAAAATTAAACCGTTAATTGCTGACTATCGCTGCTTGACGAAAGACAGAAGGCTCAGAAATCCAGGCTATTAGATCGACTAAGGCGCGATCGCGATAAGCACCATATCGTTCTCGCTTATTTCGAATCCGCTGCGACAGATCAGGAATAATGCCAAAGTTAGGTGGCATCGGCTGAAAATGCTTGGGTGTGGCTGAACTAATAAATTCAAACAGCGAACCACTCATGGTGGTGGTTGGCAGGACCACAGGTTCCAGTCCTTGGGCCAATCGCACTGCGTTCGTTCCTGCTAGCCACCCTCCTGCCGTCGCTGCCGTATAGCCTTCCGTTCCGACCAACTGTCCTGCTGCCAGTAACGTAGGCCGTTGCTTAAACTGCAAGGTGGGATAAAGCAATTCCGGCGCATTGATAAAGGTATTGCGATGCATTACCCCCATACGCACAAATTCTGCCGACTCCAACCCCGGAATCATTTGGAACACCCGCTTTTGTTCACCCCAGCGCAGATTCGTCTGGAAACCGACTAAATTCCATAGCTTGCCCGCCTTATCTTCCTGGCGGAGTTGAGCCACAGCATAGGGACGATATTGCTGGTTTTCCGGTGCTTTAAAATCACCGTAGCGGTCATCGAATAAGCCCACGGGCTTGAGGGGACCGTAGCGCATGGTGTCTTCGCCCCGGCAAGCCATTTCTTCAATGGGTAAGCAACCCTCGAAGAATTTAGCGGTTTCTTTTTCAAAGTCTTTGAGTTCAGCCTGTTCCGCTTCACAGAGGGCCTGCCAAAAGGCTAAATATTGCTCCCGATTCATGGGGCAGTTGAGATAGGCTGCTTCGCCTCGGTCGTAGCGAGAGGCTAGAAATGCTACGTCTCGGTTAATGGATTCGCCGACAATGATCGGACTGGCGGCATCAAAGAAACTGAGATAATCTTGGCCCGTAAATTGGTGCAAACTCTCCGTTAAAGCGGCACTGGTCAACGGTCCAGAGGTCAATACGACAATGCCATCGGCGGGCAAAGTAGGCACTTCACCCCGGCGCAATTCGACACAAGGGTGCTTCGCCAAGGTTTCGGTTAGATCGCGACTAAAGATGCCTCGGTCAACCGCTAATGCGCCGCCAGCTGGAACTTGATGTTCATCGGCCTTGCGAATAATTAGGGAACCGAGCTGGCGCAGTTCTGCATGGAGCAATCCGGCGGCGCGATCGCTAGATTGTGCACCGAAGGAATTACTGCAGACCAACTCAGCCAACTGATCGGTATGATGCGCGGGGGTCAGCCGTTCTTCCGCCACTGAGCGCATCTCATGCAAAACCACGGGCCATCCGGCTTGGGCAATTTGCCAAGCGGCCTCAGTCCCTGCGAGTCCTCCCCCAATCACTTGAATGGGTTGTTTGTCGTCCATACTGTTCGTCTGCAAGCGTCTCCTTTACCAGGGTAGTCAATAAGCTTGCGATTTTTCTATTTCATTCCTCCTTGAATCTAGCCCATCCAAAACATCTCGAAGGGACGAAGTGAAACATATCTTACAACTGAGGAGGTGGTGGTGTGGGCCTTGCAGGAAAAGCGGTAGAACAGAATGTCAGCGCTTTCCCAGGGTGAATGAAACGAAATCTGGATTGCGAACAACCCCCAAATTGCTACAATCAGCTCACAGCGCATTAAGACGCAAACAAGTCAGAGTTCTGAATCCATTCTTTCTGCCTTCCCCTGTCACTTGTTGGTTCTTAGTGTGAAGAGCTTAGGGTATCAGTTAGCACTCGGATGTCCGTTTCTCAAACCCACAAGATACGCAACGATCAGGCAATGGCAGCCAATGCTTTCCAAGCCTTTTTTGAGCTGTCTCCTCATTTATGTTGCATTATCTGTCCCGACTTTTCGTTTGTGCAATTGAATCAGGCTTGGACCCAGTCCTTGGGGTGGTCTCTGTCAGAGCTAATGGCTGGCTCCTTTCTGAATTCTGTAGATCCTCAGACTCAACCAGCCACCATTGCTGCCTATCAAACGGTCCAGGCAGGGCAAACCGTTCAGTTTCAGAATTGCCATTTGCACAAAGACGGTGGGTCTCGTGGTGTGACATGGCAGTTGTGGCAAGACGAACAACAATTAACTTATGGCATCGGTACCCTCTTGGACCAAGACGGTTCGCCAGAAACAGCCTTGGAGCAAGAGCCCCTCGCTGCTGAGACGATCCTTGATCCTCCACTCCCCCAGGCCGACTCCTTTTTAAGTCAGCAACTGTTGGCCCTCCAAGCGCTACAGGCTGATTTAGAAAGCCAGAAGTTGGAGACCACCGTTTCATCCCAAATTCTGTACGATATTTCTCTGCAAGGTCATCTTGCCCATGATGATGAAGCCTTACTCCAATCGATTTTAGAAGATCTCTGCTCGACGATTCCCTATGATATTTCTGGAGGCGTCTTTTTGACCCGAATGGATGACGTGTTGCGGGGCCATTTTGCCAAACGACATCATCAACATCGTCCCCAGTGTAAGTTTTTTATTAAAACCTACCGTCCCCTTCCCCACATCATTGAATACAGTATTCAGAACACCATCCTCAAAAATCTGGCCTATCTGAGTGGGGTGGATTTGCAGGCGGCCCAACTCAACGTGGATATTTTGGATCCGCAGGCGATTGATGACCAAGCACCCCCCTTAGGAGCGATCCAATCCCAACTGTTCGTGCCGCTCATTGTGCCCACCGAGCAGGAACCACAGGTGATTGGGTTGTTGTTTGTTGGTGCTGAGCAAGCAGCACAGTTTAATGAAGAACATGTTCGTCTGCTTTATTTTGCAGCGAGCCATGTGGCCATGCTGATCCAAAGGCTACGATCGCGACTCGCCATCGACCAATTGGCTCAGGTGATCAAAAACCTGACGGATGGCGTATTGCTGCTGGATCAAAGACGTCGCGTGGTGCTGGCCAACGGCAAGGCCCAGAACTATCTCGCCCTCTTGTCGGAAATGGGGACGGATAAATGCTTACGACAATTGGGTAATAAGACCTTAGAAGAGTTGATGAACTGCACACTGGATGATCCAGATTGCCGAGAAGTAACGCTATTGGAGCATCCTGATCGGGTCTTTGAAGCAACCATTAAACCGATTTCCATGGATCCACACCTGGACTACTGGGTGGTGGTCATTCGAGACATTAGCGATCGCAAACGCTTTGAAGCCAAAATTCAAAATGCGCTAGAAAATGCCCGTGAGTTAGTGAATCTGAAGTCCCGAGTCATACGGACAGTCTCCCATGAATACCGTAGCCCTTTGTCGGTGATTCGTATGGCAGCAGAACTCTTGGAAAACCGGCATCAACAGTTGGACGTGGATCAAAGAAATCATTTCTTAGGGCGAATTCAACAAGCGACTCGGTACATGGCTGAGCTGGTGGACGATATGCTCTTAATCGAGCAGACTGAGTCTGGGAGAATGGACTTTACACCTATTAAATTGGATCTGCAGGCGTTTTGTCAGCGGTTGGTGAACGAACATCAATTGCTGAGCAACCATAACCACACATTACTGTTTGCCTGTGAGGGCAATGACACAACGTTAACGGCCGATCCAAAGCTATTGCGCCAGATTTTAACCAACTTACTAACTAATGCCATCAAATATTCTCCCGATGGCGGTGCCATTAACGTGCAGCTCATCTGTAGCCCTGAAACAGCGATGCTGAGTGTTGCCGATCAGGGGATTGGCATCCCGCCAAAGGATCAATCAGACGTCTTTGAAGCCTTCTTTAGAGCTGAGAATGTTGATGTGATCAAAGGGTCAGGTTTGGGATTGAGCATTGCCAAAAAGTTTGTGGAACTCCACGGCGGCCAGATTCAAATTGCGTCCCAAGTCAATCAAGGAACGACGGTGACGATTCAATTTCCGGCTACAACTCAGGGGCCTAAAGACTCCGCTTCGCTTTAGGTAAGGTAACGTAAAACGTACTGCCCTGTTTCAGGACGCTTTCAGCCCAAATTTCGCCTCTATGGAGACGGATAATGCGATCACAAATGGCCAGACCAATTCCCATCCCATCGTAGGTGCGACATCTGGAGCCATCCCCTTGCTGGAAGCGAGCGAAGATACAAGAGAGCTGTTCATCTGAGATGCCCATCCCCTCATCTATAATCCTAATCACAACATCGTGAATCTGATCCACGACTTCAATCGTCACTTGGCTATCTGGATCAGAAAATTTGATCGCATTATCTAGAAGCTGCTTGAGGACTTGCAAAATATAATCTGGGTCCACCCAGCAAAGATAAGGTTGATTCGCGACATAACTGACCGCCTCGGACCGGGAGGCTATCTGCTCGATCCGAATCCCGGTTTGGGCCAAGGTATGGGTCATCAGAGCGACCGCTTTCTCCACTAACACCTTGGCGTTGCAGGGCTCAAACTGTAGGGTAATGAGGCCAGATTCTAGCTGACTCAGCTCCAAAATATTGTCGATCAGACATTTGAGCTGGTTGGCACTTTGAATCGCAATGTCCAGCAATTGCAACCCTTCTTCCGTCAAGCTCCCGATACACCCACTCGCCAGCATTTCTAAAGGCGCATAAATCAGGGTCAAGGGGGTACGGAGTTCATGGCTAATGGTGGCAATCAGCTGATCTTTGAGTTGTTCCAGATTTTCGGTGGCCCGATTCTCTCGAATAATTAGGGTGTAGCAGTCGGCGGTGGAGAGGGGGGTCGATTGCTGCACCATCACTTCTAAGGGCGGCTGAGTCAGATCCGGCCGGGGGACATCCTGCCACCGTCGAGATTCACCCTCTAAAAGCCATTGCTCTAGAGGCTTTTGGGCAAAGTGTCGCAGGCGCTGTTGGTGGTCGATATCAGCCAGTTGTGGCAAGAGTTGTTGAGCAACTTCATTGGTAAAGAGGATATGGCCTTCTCGACTGACAATAACAACACCCTCAGAAAAATAAGTGGTGAATTGCTCCAGTCGGTGTTTTTCAGCGGAGAGATGCGATCGCAACCGCCCTAGAGATACGGCGCCTTGATTGGCGACGGTGAATAGAAAACGAAGATGACTTTGAGTAAACGCGTTTGGGGTCGTAGCCCCTATCAGCAACATACCGACGGTTTCTGGTCGATCTGGTTGCCCCGTTGTTTCCACCAGCATTGGCACCATCACCATCGAAGCCAGTCGATGCAGAGGCGGACAATCTGCATGGGGTTTACTTCTTTGCAAGGAGACATTGGTCTTGGCGGAGGAGACCCCATTCATCAAACTAAACCCAGCCAGCAGTCGCTCTCGAATTTCAGCTTGAGCTAGATCGCTGAGCGGATGGGTTGAATTAAAAACTAACTGCAGATCACCCGGTACAGAAATGAGTCCAGCAGCAACATCAATGGGTAAGACGCGGTCAAGGCTATTGACCAGCAAACTGAGTAAATCTTTATCACCCAGCAGATAGCTGACCTGGTGCGACAACTCGGACAAAATCTCTAGCTCAAAGGTTCGCTGGAGCAATAACAGTTCTAACTCAGCGTTACGCGCCGATAATTGCTCTATCTTCCTTGAACGTTCCATCATACAGACCTTTGCAAGCATCAACCCGATGTCGCTGGCAATAGAGTCAGAGATATTGACTGACGATGCTTGAAAGTCTTTGCTGCTGTTAGAGAGTTCACGAACAAGCTTTCGTGAAATATATCAAGCAGTTTAGAGTTCCAGATTCAACAAAAGATTGAAGTGTTCTTTATTATTGCTTTATATTCTACGAGAACTCACTGGTATCTTGGGGATAAGAAACATTGCTTAACTGAGAAGTGAAAGCATCACAGAGCTTTCACCCCTAAACGTTTGCCAATTGGGTGTCCCACCGTTCAGTAATAGTCGGTCTGCACCACAACGCCTTCACCATCCCGGATCCGATAGGGATAAGGGCGCGTATCTGCTTTGACACCCCGGGCCTTAGTGAGCCGAAGAGACGGGTAGCCTGAATTGCCGAGCTGGTGCATTTCGCCCCAGTCTGGTCGATAGAGTTCGATAGAAATATCGTAGGCATTCACCAGGCTTGATCTCAACTCTGGCTCTAGGATGCCTTTGAGGAAAATATCAAATAAAACGACACCGGGTTGATGTAGAAGTCGATTTTTTCGGTAGATCAGATTGACGAAGTCGCTGTGAGCATGGGCAATCGCTAAAGGCGTGAGGGAATCCGTAATAACGCGACAGGGCTTGGGCATCTCATCCAGATGCTGGGCCAGCTTATAGAGAAACACCTCCGTATCTTCGATATTGAGGGAGTGGGAGGAGTAACCAAAGATATCCAATAGGCGCAGCTGGCCGGATTCTAGATAGGGCTGGGGAAGAAAACGCAGATCTTCAAGGGCCTTCAGGGTCCGAGGGGTAGGGACATCAGCACCAATATACAAAACGGAATCTTGGCTCTTTAAGCCTTCGATTAAAAATTGATAGGCAAGAGTGGTTTTGCCTAAGCCAGATTCACCACGCACCAGCCAAGTGGTTTCAAAGGATAAATCACCCTGAAATAGAGGCTGGACGGGCTGAAAACTGAAGGGATGGTTGGCAAGATTGGGTAAAGACTCTGTCGGTGCACGATCGCTGACGTAAAACACTTGGATGCCCGTATCGGTAATCTCCATCCGATGGCGACCCGCTACATAGTCTGCTGCGCGCATCTTAAAGATTTCTAGATATCGTTGCCGTCGCTTGCCTACCATTTCAGTGGAGAGCACCAGGGTGCCATCGGCGATGGTTTCTTCAACGCCAAACCGAGATAGACGACGGGTATCGTTGGCGGGAATATCTGAAATTAGGATACCAACACCACCAACTCGCTGCATCAGCGTCGCTAACTGAAAGGTTTTTTCCCTTTGAATAGCCGGATCCTGTACCCGATAGAGGAAAACAGACAAGGAGTCCACAACCAAACGCCGGGGTTGGAAGCTTTCGACTTCTTGGATTAGCTGCTCAAGCTGCTCTTCGATCCGAATATCGGTTTGGGGGACGAATAGAACCCGTAATAACCCCTCCTGTTCATAGCGTTCAATGTCCCATCCAAAGCCCATTGCGCTGCGGTAGAGGCGATCTCGGGTTTCTTCAAAGGAGAGTAGTAGCCCTCGTTCTTGCTGACTGGCTCCTGCAATTAGAAACTGAAGGGCAAAGGTCGTTTTCCCAGTGCCCGACACGCCAGAGAGTATCAGCGATCGCCCTAGGGGAATGCCTCCTTTCAACAGATGGTCGAGGCCATCGATACCTGTGGATAAGGTGTCTTCTTCAATTTCCAGATTATGTTCTCGACGACGGAGGGTCAGAGCGGGACTAAGCACTTTAATGCCATCATCAGAAATTAGAAATGGAAAGGGCTCCATGTGGGAGTCTCGCCCCCGCATTTTATAAACCTGGAGAAAACGGCTGGGTGTGCCTGCTCTTTCTGAAATAGAGAGATAGAAGATACCGTCTGCGATCGCAAACTCCGTACTCTTGGTAATCAGGGTTTGATCACATTCATTTACCAAAAACGAGGTACAGCGGCAACTGGCTAGCCGAATCGAGAGATCAAAACAAAAGCGGCGAAAATCCCCTTCGTTTTTGGCTAGGTCATGGATAGCCTTAAAAGAGTCAATCACCAGAACTTCGGCCCGATGCTCATTCACCAGTTCCATAATCTGGTCAGCGACAGCCGTCAGTGGATGCTCGATCAAAAATGACCCCACATCCTGGTAAATCACCCGTTCACCAAAAACCGTTCCATCAAAAAAGCTAAAGTACTGCATATAGCGCACCACTTTCATGGAGGGCTCAGACAGCGTACTTAAATACAGGGCCTTGGCTTCGGACTGATTTTGGATATAGCTAAACAGAATTTGCTGGGCCAGGATCGTTTTGCCACTGCCCGGCGATCCGGCGATCACATTGAGGGAATAGGCAGGAATGCCACCTCCCAATACGGCATCTAGATTGGGAACGCTCGTCGGCAGTAACTTGATCTCTGGCATCGCTCTACAGTGTTGCCTTATAGAGGGACTGATCACCGTTTTGAGCAACCACCACCATACCCTGCTCTCGGAGGGTTTCTAACTCTTGGGAGAGATCATCCAGTGCTAAACCAGTCAGTTGAGATAGGGTATCGGCACTGGATAGCCCTTTCTCCTGCAGCACCTCCACGACATAGCGGGCCTTATTGGGTAAGTAGAGCAAATCTTTATTGCGCTCTTTAAATACCGGGATTCCCGTTAATACGCCTGTGTGGGCCTGGACCATGCGGTCAATCCGGATGCCCTGATTGGTAATTTCAAAGGATCGAATTTCCTTACTATGTTGGGATCCCCGGACCTTCATAATGCTAATGGCTCGCCCCATCCGTCCCGTCAATTCCAGATAGCGCAGCAAAATCACATTATCGACAACAAAAGAGACACCGTACTCACTCAACTGAAACGGCCCAAACATTTCGGGAATTTCATTGGTGAGCAGAGTGGTGACCCCTTGCAACTTGAACTGGTTGACCAGGGAGTAAATATAGTCTTTGAACCGCACCTTATCCGGGGTAGCAATTTCAATATCTTTCAGGGAATCGAGCAGTACCCGCTTCGCCCCCACCTTTTTCACAGCTTCCTTGACCCGGGCGGCATGGATATCGGGCTGCAGTTCCACAGGAGAGCTATAGAGATGCACCAGCAGCCCCTGCTTTTCCATATCTTCTAAATCCCAACCAAAGGAATAGGCAATTTCCCTGAGCTGTTGGGGATTCTCTTGGAAAGTGACAATGACACCGGGTTCTCCGGCTGCGACCCCTGCCGTAATTAAATGCAGCCCCAAGAGCGTCTTACCCGTACCCGCGCCGCCTGCCACCATCGTGGCCGATCCTTGAGGAACGCCGCCTTCGAGCATCGTATCCAGCTCCTCTACCCCCGTGGACACGCGCTGGCGTTGACTGAGGATAATTTCACCGGGTTCTTCTACGGTTTTAATCCGGGGATACACCGTTAGACCTGTGCTGTCGATATCAAAGGGATGCAGCCCGGTAGAATAGCTTTCTCCCCTCAGCTTAAGGACGTTCACGTAGCGCTGATAATGCAATCCTTGATGCATATTATGCAGCTGGATGATCCCGTCTGCGATCGCAAAAATGGGTTCACTCTCAATCTCTTCTGGCGTGTATTCACCAATCAGTAATGCCGTCACGCCCCAGGTGGTCAGCTGGACCGACAGGTCATAGCCAAACTTACGGACCTCAACGGGATCCTTCGCCATATCATGGATGGCCTTAAAACTATCAATCGCCACGATGGATGGCTTGTGCTCCTGCACATGCTTGACAATCACATTCGTGGCATCTTCCAGTCCCTTTTCCCGAATCACTTCACCAATATCGAGATAGTTGACATCACTGCCGACTTTTTCCGCATCAAAAAAACTAAACCGCTGCAAGTAATGGAGCAGTTTAACCGAGGGTTCCGAGAGAGTCACTAAATAGAGCGCTTTACGGTCCGGACTAGCATTACTATAGAGAATTTGCTGGGTGAAAATGGTTTTGCCAGCGCCGGGGGGTCCCGTGACAATATTGATCGATAGTTCGGGAATACCGCCTGAAAGGATAGAGTCTAGACCTGGAATATTGGTGGGTAACTTGCCTAAGGATTTCCGAGAACGTGGCGTTGTCATATGAGCTGTCTTCCCTCAATTTCCTTAAGAAGTTGCTGCACCAGAATATCTCCAGTCAGCATGGCTAAAATATCAATCAAATTGGCAATCAACTCCTTAAGTGCATCCCGCATTGCTAACTTCTCTTCTTCTCCGAGACGTTGACGCAACACATCAAATGAAACGCCTGCTGCCCTCACCTCCAGATGATGGATCACCGGATATTTCTCTGCCGTCAACACTAAAGCCCGTTCCATAATGGCCGTCACGGTGACGCGACCGAGGGTCGGCATAATCCGGTCCCAAATTGTTTTTAAGAGGTCTTCATAGATTTCAATCACCTCTTCTTTGCGGGCGATGGTTTTAGCTTGATCAACACGCTCTTGCACGCTCTCTTCCGAAACGTTTTTGGCTTGATCAGGCGGCTGTCCCGAGTGGCTCATACTTTTCTCTTTCAATCATGATTCAATACCCATCTGAACTAGGTCTAAATGGGATAACCAAGCTAAAAATAGGTAAAAATACTTGAAAATTGTACTTTTATATCGTGTTCCAATAAGAACTGTACACCTTGCATCCATGCATTAGATCTAAAATGCAACATTGGGTAACTTCCCACCCTTCTGCAACAGTTTGAGTCGTTCACTTCAATAATCGCTATCGCTCACGCGGACATCACTGTTTTATGGGCTATGCCTCACCCACAAGTCCTTAAATGAAGCACTGGCAAAGCATACACACATCTCCTGTGGATCTCGTACCATTCTGCATTCGCCCCCTAGCCCCCCAAACCTTGGGGGGAGAAACCCAAAATCCAGCTTATTTCCCCCCAGAATATAGCCTGCGGCATTCAAGAAAGGGGAGGTAGGGGGGCCAGTGCAATATCTTTGACGTTCTCTCTAATTTTTATGTGCATCCTAGCTTTTTTTAAAGCATAGAACCTAATAACTATAAGGCTTACAGGAGTTGTGGGCAAAGCATAGGTTTGATAGGTCAATGTTGGAGCATTCAACCTGAAATCTCTGATCAACGCGTCTCACCCCTTGCATTGATCGCCTACTGGATCAGGAGGATCAACAAACACCCCGTTGAATGCGTTATTCATGTAAAGCTTGAATGCTTGATCATGATGCGTGATTTAGGTTGATTCACTGGACTGGGATGCGTTGTCGTTCTGCCAATTGCTAGGGAACAATAGAAGACTGCAAACTATCCTCTCCCGGCAACAATGTCACCCGACAAGAACGGCGGGCATTGGCAAACTGGGGATCTTGCCAAGAGAAGTCAAAGTGGCTGACCGTCTTAATTTGGGGGGCAATCCGGCGGATGGCCGACATTTGGGCTTCCAAGGAAGGACGGTTGCGATAGGTACGGCCCCATTGACCGGCAATCACAGGCTTTACCTGCGCCCCCGCTGCTTGCTTTAAGACGCGCTGCACTTGCTGAACAATACAACTGGTGTCGCCACAGGTGCCATAGGACATGGCATGCCATTCAATATTTTTAGGGAAGCGGTGCCAGGGCTGCATTCTGGAGTCGTAACCTTGACCCACCCGGCGGTTAGCGTCAGGGAAAAAGGCGGCTCCAGCGGGAATGCCTTGACGCATAGAGGTGGTGGCAAAAATCGAAAGATAATCCACAATCCCTTGATAGGCATGGGCCACGCTTAACAGCCACAAATCCCGATTCAAGCGGGTGGTGCGAATCCCCACAGCGGGGAGTTTACCCTTGGGAATATTCCGTCCTTGCCAGAGCGCTGCTTTTTCTTTGGGGTATTGACTGTCAAAGCTCTTTAACGTGGCTGCTGAGACCGAACCCTGCTTCAGATAATGTTGAATCACGGCCCGCCCTTTTTGATTGGTGGCCCGGTTGATCAGTGCTTGCTGGGCTGCATTACCAAAGATCCACAGATCGCTGAGCTTACTGCTGACTGAAGCGCCCCCCGTTTGGCGAGGGTACCGAATATAGTCAAACAGCATGCCATCCGGCTTGCGCTGTAAGATCGCTTGCACCATGCGCGCGTAGTCTTGACGTGCTTGAGGACTATAGGGATCGACAAAGGCCCGATCAATATCGCCATTATCGAGATTAATATTGGGGTCGGCATAGTCTAGGAGCGTGAGGCTGGTTTTACCTTTGCCATTGCGGGCCAATGTGGCGTTGCGATCGCTCCGTTGCCCATATTGCAGTCCATAGTTAAGACTAAACATCCAGGCATAGACCTTGAGGCCCCGTTTCCGCCCTTTTTGAATTGCTTCCGCCAGTAAATCTCGATTGGCGTATTTGGGATCTCTCACCTCAGGCGACCAAACCGTCGGATTATTAGCAGATGGGAGCAGAACACGCCCGTTATAAAAGACTTCCACATACACTTGGTTGTAGCCACGACTGACAATCCGATCCAGCAGGGTGTCTAACACACCCGGTTCCAAGTCACAGGCATGGAGGCGCAGCCAGATGGCCTGATTCTGAGGCCAATTTTGCGAACGGCATTGTTGCAGTTGGCGAGCATCTTCAGCCACTTTCTGGTCATAGGCCCGTTGAGCTGAGGCATCCCCTGCGATCGCAGCCCGTAGCAGCTTGAGCTTGGCTTTGGCTTCGCCGGGAGGGGCATGGCAAAATCCAGGGGCTTGGGCCTGGGCTGGCAAAGCGCTGACACCAGTGGTAGTTAAGGTCAAAGGGAGCAGAAAAACGGAAAACCAAGAAAAACGCTTTGTCATAGGATAAGCAAAGGAGTGAAGTAAACCAGCAGAATCCAAATTTTGCCTGAACGAACACCAATCTTCAGAACAATCGGATGAGATTGTCATTGGTGTATGGGCAACAACCTCATTTATAAAATGCTTGAGGTTCGTTTGTGAAATGGCGACAGGATAAATCAAGCGGGCAAAGACCGTATAAGCCCTTGGTTAGCTTGAATTCTCCCACCGAGCCAAATCATATTGATATTCTCTCTGACGCGGAGATATTCTACGCGGTTCCAATCTAATCTTTTAATCCAGTCTGTTAGCAGGCAGCGCGATCGAGCCGGATTAGGGAATCGCAATGGTCCCCAATAACTGCTCAACAATTCCTTGGGCACTGTGGCCTGCGGCGGGAATTAGGCGATGGCGCAAGACAAAGGGGGTCAAAAATTTGATGTCATCGGGCAGCACATAATCTCTTCCCTGGATTAAGGCCAAGGCTTGGGCGGTTCGTTGCAGGGTAACAGTGCCGCGTGGACTAACGCCTAAGGTGATATCGTCATGCTCGCGGGTGGCTCGGACCAAGGCTAAGATATAGCGCTGCAGAGAAGATTCAATCTTGATCTGAGTGCAGTCCTGCTGAAGCTGTCTGACTTCTGCCAGGGTAATGCAGGGCTGAAGGGTTTGCAAGGTTTTGCCAGCCTGCAAACGCTCCAACATTTGTAACTCTTCCGCTTCCGAGGGATACCCCAAACTTAAGGCAAGGGCAAAGCGATCGAGCTGAGCCTCCGGCAGCGGAAAGGTCCCTTGATATTCCACCGGATTTTGAGTTGCAATCACAAAAAACGGCTCAAGAACAGGATGAGAGACGCCATCAATGGTGACCTGAGCTTCTTCCATCACCTCTAATAAAGCAGATTGCGTTCGCGGGGTGGCCCGATTAATTTCATCCGTCAGCAACACATTGGCAAAAATCGGTCCCGCTAAAAACTCAAATTTCCCCTCTTTGGGATTCCAAATATTGGTCCCCGTTAAATCACTCGGCAGCAGATCGGGCGTACATTGAATTCGGTGAAATTGACCATCAATGGAGCGAGCCAGAGATTTAGCCAGTAAGGTTTTGCCCACACCTGGCACATCTTCTAAGAGAGCATGACCACCAGAGAGTAAGGCCACCAATACCAACTGGATGGCATCCTGTTTGCCGACAATGGTGGTGCCAAGATTATCTAGCAGCCGCTGTAGTTGCGGTCTGGTACTGGCAAGGGTATTGACCATAGCTACCTAAGGGGATGGGTTAAACAACTGCCGCGAGAGAGGAACGAGCGATGTCACAATCGGCTTGAATTTGAGCTTTGAGTGCGTCCAAAGAGGCAAATTTTTGTTCCGATCGCAGAAATTGCTGCAAATGCACAGTCAAAGTATGCCCATACAGATCCCCTGACCAATCGAGGAGATGAACTTCTAAGCTCGGTTGTTGTCCGTCTACTGTGGGTCGACAGCCCCAATTCATGACGCCCCGTTGCGGTTGCGCCCATTGGGGGCTAGTGACGCTAACGCTATACACGCCCGTGCGGGGACAAAATTTGTCTGTGGGCACTTGCAGATTGGCCGTGGGGAAGCCGATAGTGCGCCCTAGCTGCTGACCATAGACCACGGTTCCCGTGAGGTCATAGGGGCGTCCCAACATTTCTTGGGCAGTTTGCAAGTCGCCCTGGAGTAGGGCCGCTCGAATCGCTGAACTGCTAATCGGTTCTGCCCCATTGGTTTGGGGGGCGGTAATGGATACCGGAATTTGATACTGACCTGCGATCTCCACTAAATCCTTGGCGGTTCCAGCCCGTTGATAGCCAAAGTAAAAATTAAACCCCACACTCACCCATTGGGCCACCAGCTGTTCCACCAAAATCTCCTGCACAAAGGCTTGGGGACTGAGACGGGCTAAAGCTTGATTAAAGGGAATCAGGACGAGCTGATCCACCCCTAAGGCCTCTAGCAGCTTGGCTTTTTCTGCTAACGGGGTCAGCAAGGGTTGATGTTGACCTGAAAAAAATGCCTGCGGGTGAGGATCAAAGGCCACCACCGTCCCCTGAGCCTGGTCTGGGCAGGCCGACAGCAGGGACTGAATCACTTGGCAATGGCCCCGATGAATCCCATCAAAGTTGCCGAGCGCCACTGCCGTTGGCGTTGGCGCTATCTCTAATAGTGAAGTAACCCGCACAACTTAAATCCTGACATAGATTCGGTACAACAGCTTACTCATGCACTGAAGAGACGGCATGAACCGGATCCGCATACTGAAATGAAGATTTGCCGTTAGGCGTCAGGGTAATGGTTAGACCTTCTTGGGCAACGAGCGTGTTCCGATGCCGACAGCTCGCTTGTCGCCCCATCTCATCCAAGAAAACATCATTATGCAGCGGATCGTGATGGAAGAGGATCAGTTGTTCCACCTGAGCAGCTTTGGCAATTTTGATTGCTTCCTGCCAAGTCGAGTGCCCCCAGCCCACCTTACTATTGCCCACTTCATGGTATTCATCGTCCGTATAAGTGGAATCGTAGATCAGAATGTGAGCCTGATCGGCTAAAGCTAACACATTGGGATCTAAGGCATCAGGGAAATGCTCCGTATCCGTCACATAGGTAACCGTGAGCCCTTGCCATTCTAATCGATAGCCCACAGACCCCCCTGGATGATTGAGGATGGTGTTGCGGATGATAATATCTTCGACTTGAATGGTTTGCCCCGCCTCTAAATCATGGAAATTCAGGCTTCCGCCCATAATTTGCAGAGGGACTGGAAAATTTGGGTGCAGCATCTGGTCGGTCAACCGCTTCTCAATGGTTTTGCCATCGGAAGCCCGCATACCGTAGATATGAAAGCGATTGCCCGGCATAAAGGCTGGCGCAAAAAATGGAAACCCCTGAATATGATCCCAATGGGTATGAGAGAACAACAGATGGGCTTCTACCGGCAGCTGCTTTAAAAGTTCCTGGCCTAATACCCTGAGTCCGGTACCGCCATCAAAAATAAATTTATGGTGACCCGCTTGCACCTCAACGCAGGGGGTATTGCCACCGTAACGAACGGTGTGTAGTCCTGGACAAGGAATACTGCCTCTGACGCCCCAAAAGCGAACGGTAAGTTTTTCCTGCATAGGTGGGTAGTTGGTGGCTCGGACTGAATCAGTAGCCGTTAGTCCAATCATATCGAAGCAGCGAAACTTCTGCGGGTTTCTGTGAATTTTAGCCTAATTGGGAAACATTAGTTGAGATCAAAGCACAGATTTACGCTGACTGAAGGGTGCAAGCCAGTCTGTTAAAGGCGTTAACGCCCGGATTGAGGTGAGATTATATTGCAAAGGCGTAATCGCAATTAGATTCTGACGCATGGCCTGAACATCAGTGAAGACAGGGCTATCCGCCATTCCTTCCTCCTCCAGATCTTCCATGACCTCGCCCGCTAACCAATAATACGTTTTTCCTCTCGGATCGATTCGTTTTTCAAATATGTCGTGATAGCGACGAATCCCCTGGCGCGTGATCACTGCCCCCTGAATTTGATCCGCGGGCAGCGCAGGAACATTAACATTCAGCAATATGGGTTGGGGAAGAGGATTCTTAATCAGATGCGCTAGAAACTGGTGGGCAAAGTCAGCCGCCGGTTGAAACTGGGCGTCTGTGAAGCTGGCATAGCTGATGGCAATACTGGCGATCCCTTCAATCATCCCTTCCATGGCTGCTGAAACTGTACCTGAGTAGAGGATATCGGTGCCTAGATTGGGACCCTGATTAATTCCAGACAAGACAAAATCAGGGGGGTGTTCTAGTAAAGCGCCTAAGGCCAATTTGATACAGTCAGACGGTGTGCCAGAACAGGCCCATGCTTCCACCTGATCGACAAAGACAGAGGTGACCCGCTCGGCTCGGATGGGCTGGTGAATGGTGAGGCCATGCCCGGTGGCTGAGCGTTCTCGATCTGGACAGACGACCGTAACCTGATGATCGGCTGCCAGGGTATTGGCTAAAGCTCGCACACCCGGCGCAAAAATACCATCATCATTGCCAACTAATATTTTCATGGGATTACGACCAAGAACAAGGCATGGGTTGCAAAATGGGATACAAGCGACGTTGCTTGCATCATACAGTCGATTCAGACAACCCTTTAAGATGTTAGGCTAGCGTGTCTTAAAAAGATCGAGTACAGATTCCCAGTTATGGCCGCAGAACTCTCTCTGATTGTCGATATGGTCGCCGTTTTAGGAACAGCGGCGGCAGGAGGCTATATCGCCCATCGACTCAGTCAACCGGCCTTGCTGGGTTACTTGCTAGCTGGACTGGCCGTGGGGCCAGCGGGGTTAGGGGTGGTCAAGGCGGATGGCGCCATCAACTTTTTTGCTGAGATGGGCGTGGTTCTCCTGTTGTTTGCGCTGGGAGTAGAGTTTTCGCTCGGTAATTTGTTGAAGGTTCGCAAAATTGCCCTGGGCGGCGGCACCCTACAGGTGTTGCTAACGACCTTACTGGGAGGGGGACTGGCTTATCTCACGGGCTGGGTGGATACGCTGCCAAAGGCTGCTTTTCTGGGAGCAGTCTTATCGCTGTCTTCCACGGCGGTGGTGCTCAAGAGTTTGATTGAGCGCAATGAAATGCAGACCACGCACGGTCAGGTGATGCTGGGGATCTTAATTATCCAGGATCTGAGTTTAGGACTGATGCTGGCCGTGTTACCCATTTTGACTCAGCCGCCTGCCAGTATTGGCCAAGCTTTGTTGATTGCCATCCTCAAAACGGCGTTGTTCTTTGTGCTGGCGATCATTGCTGGTCTGAAAGTGGTGCCGACATTGATGCAGAAGGTGGCTCAAACAGGGTCGCAAGAACTGTTTGTGCTTAGTGTGGTGGCTCTCTGTATGGGGGTTGCGTTGGCAACGGCATCCATGGGGTTGGGAATTGAGATGGGCGCTTTTGTGGCCGGGTTAATGATTTCCCAGGTGGAATATGCTGATCATGCGCTGCAAAGCATTCTGCCTATGCGGGATGTGTTCGCCACCCTGTTCTTTGCCTCGATTGGTATGCTGATCGACCCTCAGTTTTTGATTCAGAATATGGGGACGCTGCTGAGTCTGGTGGCCATGGTGATGGTGGGTAAAGCCCTGATTGTCACAGCGCTGGTGGCGGTCTTCGGGTATGGATTTAAGACGGCCTTGACGGTGGGGCTGGGAATTAATCAAATTGGTGAGTTTTCCTTTGTGTTAGCGGGCGTGGCGGTTGAATTAAAACTCTTCTCGCCCCGTCTATATGGTTTAACCGTGGGGACAACGGCAATTACATTGCTGATTACGCCGTTTGTTTTTAAGCTGTCTTCCTATCTTTTTAGCTATCTTGAACGAATGCCAGTGATTGGTCGCTGGTTTATTTATACCCAGCGTCCCCGAGAGGTGGTGATTCCAGAAGGGTTATCGGAACACTGTGTGGTAGCAGGCTATGGTCGGGTCGGGCAAACCCTGGTGCGGATGTTGAGATCGCAACGTCATCCCGTTCTCGTAATCGAGAATAACGAAGCCACGTTACAAACCCTGCGAGATCAGCAGATTCCCTACCTCTTTGGCGATGCATCCAGTGAACTGGTGCTGCGCAAATCTAAACTGGACCGTGCCCGCGTATTAGCCATTGCCCTCCCGGATCCCTTAGCCACCCGACTGACCTTAAAGCGGGCTTTGAGCATGGTTCCCAGTTTAGACGTCACCGTTAGGGCCCATGCCATCCAGGAAATTGATGTGCTCTATCAGCTGGGAGCCAAGGAGGTGGTACAGCCTGAATTTGAGGCTTCCCTGGAAATGGGAGCCCATGTGCTGTTGAATCTGGATGATCCGATTCAGCAGGTCCAAAAAATTGCCAATACCTATCGGGCGGGGCATTATCGAGAAATCATCCCCAAACAACTCGGCGATCGCGTACCGCCAGAACTTGAGCGCGTGGTGGAAGGACTGGAAGGCCGATGGTATACCCTCAAGCCCGATGCCCCCTTTATCAATTGCACGATTGCTCAATCCGATATTCGCCGTCAGACAGGGGCCACCATTATGGCAGTGCGTCGTGGCCAGCGAACCTTTCGCTATCCCCATGCCCAGACGTTACTAGAAGTGGGCGATCGCCTTCTTTTAGTTGGAACGCCCCAGGAAAGACAAGCCTTTGAACGATTATTATCCCAGCCTATTCGCTAACGAGTGATGCATCTATCCCACCCCCAGAAAGGAAAGGCATAAGCAGAAAGGGAGCATGGCTTGGTAAAATTTACACGCTTAAATTTTTTTCAGGAGTTTATGTCCATTTTCCTGTCTTCTCTCTTGCTTGCCCAAGCATCACCGGTTGCCGCTGCGTCAGAGGTCGTGATTCCTCAGGAAGTAAGAGCATTGCCTGGGAAGCTCGATCAGTTTCCCGTTTTTAACAGTAATAGCCCCGAGGTGGTGAAATCGGAAGGGATTCTCCTTTCAACCTTTCCGGGAACAGGCAAGCAACATCCTCAAGCCCATCTCAACTATGCCTTGTCCGGGCGGTTTGACGTTTTTGCCCATCATGTCACCCGTGTCGACTCTAAACAGGGTAAGCGCCCCTTATATTTGGGGGTATTGTTGCATAACCCCACAAGTAAGCCTGTAAAGGTACTGGTTCTACAAGCCAACAGCTATCTCAGCCAGTCTCAAGCCCCTTTTGTGGACTTACCCGACCATGCCGCGGATCCAGGGGGTAAGTTTTTTTCTGGACCGGGGAGTCGAACGGCGGGTGATGTGCTGCGTCGACAACGGCAAGCGGGTTGGGAGACCAATCTGGTGATTCCCCCAGGACAAAGCAAAATGCTGGTGAACCTGCAGCTTCCCCCTAGCAATAGTCGAACCACCTGGTTGCGGTTGTGGACCAATGGCAAACTCTATGCCGCCAGCATGACCCGCTATGCCCGGTCTCCCTCGAAATGGAAGTTCCAGGCCCCTCTCTTGGAGGACTGGAAGCAGATCCTGACCCAAAGTAATCTCGTCAGTCCCCGGGATAAGCCCCCAACCCCTCCTGACTCCAAAGCCGAAACGTTTCTCTATGGGCGTGTGGCAGGAGTGTCCCAAGGCTCTGAATGGAAAGCAAAGGTCACCAATAAACCGGGTGATGACCAACTAGATATCCCCAAGCCCGGCGAGGCCATTTCCTATGTGATTAATTCCCTCGATCGCGGCACCTTGGGGACAGGGCAAATTCAAAGTGCGCCGATGCTGGTTCGCTATGACGATACGGCCTATAAGTCTCATGGCAACTATGGACTACGATATAAGCTCGATCTGCCCTTAAAAAATGCCACGAATGATCCACAAAAGATCACGCTGTCGTTGCAAACCCCGATCAAAGAGGATGAACTGACGCAGAAGGGATTACGCTTTCTCAAACAGCCCACGGGATCCGCCTTTTTCCGTGGGACGGTCAAGTTAAGCTATACCGATACCTTTGGTAAGGCGCAAAAACGGTTTTTCCATTTAGTCCAACGACGCGGCCAGCGGGGTAAAGCCTTAATCACCTTACCCATTGATCCCAAACAGCAAACGTTGGTCAATGTTGAGTTTCTCTATCCTCCAGACTCCACACCACCTCAAGTCTTGACGATCAAAACAATATCCCCAAAGTAGTAGGGGTTTAACAATGACTTCTGGGCTACTTGGATGTCAGCTGTTCTCTAGTTCTCCTTCCAGGTGGGAGAGTGTGTTATTGGCCGGACTTTTAATGGTGGGCTGTAGTGCCTCAAATACGCCTGTAGGGCCATTGGGAACGCCGCTTGAATTCTCTGAATATGTGCAAAATCGAGATGCGCTGACTCTCGACAAAACACAGCATCAAGCAACCTTTCCCTTGGGTGAGTCTGGGGTAGAAATGTGTTTAGTGTGGACGAGCCTTCAACAGCAGAATCATACCTATCTGGCCTCTGCCGAGGTTGAGGTTGCAAAGGCGGCACCAGGGGTAAGCATCGAAAGGGGCGGTAGCAGTAATCCCATCAATATTGGCACGGCTCAATCTGCCATTGAGCAACGTTCACTGCTATTCACCTGGCATCGTCAATCCTTCCTCCAGACTCAAAGTGGGACGGTAAAAGTTAGCTTCGCAGCTAACGGAACATGGAGGGTTGATTAGACCTCTGGCATCAATCGAGATATTCAACGGATGCAATCGCGTTCTAGATCGCCAACAGGTGCCCGTGCCAGAGGTGTGATCACTATTGTCGAATCAAAACAGGAACCAGCGTTTTGGCCTGAGAAATATGGCCATAGAGCTGGTTAAAATCCGCTAATCGCAGCGGTTACAGCCATGGCTAGTGGGCTTCCCTACGGAGTTCACTTGAGCGGTGGGATGAAGTCCATCTGCACGTTTCCTTCATTGGCCCTGCTGTTGAAGTTTGTAAAGGAGGGGAGTGGAGATCGTAACTGCATTGCAATCATGCTGAGAAAGTTTTGAAAAAGATGATGTCCTAGAGTCGAGCTGAGACCATCGAACTATTATCGTTCTCATTACTGTTCTGGGATCTCTCGCTTCAATGAACGAATTAATACAGCAGTAAATATCGCCATTGATAAGATGATTGCAGTTGGGCTGTCTCCATGCTCTAAAAGCTTCACAACATCAATCTTGATGGGTGTGATTGTTGGCTGAATAGATGTGAATTGAAGTGTCATTTATGTGTGTTGAACTCGATACTTTTATCATGATCGAAACATCCAGAAATATTTTCCCAGTCTATATCTCAGCAATTTTCTCCAGTTTTTTCTACGGAAGAGTTCTGAAACCTTTGTGAGAATATTCTCAGGATCGACCCAGATAATTTTTGATTGTGACTGCGTAATTTCAGCCCATTCCAAACTGAACTCGATAGTCTACAAGAGTGCCGCTATGGTTAACTTAAAGTCAAAATAAGAATGCCTCAGTTTTTGTCTCAGTTGTCTCATAATAGGTAAAACATTCAGATTGAACTCAGATTGAGGTCAAAGTTTATATTAAAGCTAGTCAAAAACCTTACGGGGAGATATATTCAGGGATTGAGGTATGCCAGAAAGTGTCCAAGCATCCCAAGCAGGACTTGCACTCGTTGAACAAGCCCGACGGCGAAAACGGTGGAATAAAACCGCTCAGCAATGGTGCCAAGCCGCTTACACTTCCCGTTCGACCTTAAATCGCTTCTGGGCTGGGCAGGCCATTCGTATGGATACCTTTATGGCTATTTGTACTGCCGTGGGGGTGGACTGGCAGACCGTGGCCATGTCTGAAGCCTTACAGGAAGAGTCATTCTCATTGCCAGCGGCTGCGCCAAGCGTAGCAGCCTGCCAAGACTGGGGTGATGCGCCTACAGTGGATAGTTTTCGAGGGCGTGCAAAGGAACTCACCCAGCTCACAGACTGGATAGTTCAGGATCGCTGTCATCTGGTGCTGTTGCTCGGCATGGGCGGAATTGGTAAAACCCTCTTGGCCTCTAAAATTGCGCGGACCCTGGCCGATCAATTTGACAAGATTATTTGGCGCAGTTTACGCAATGCACCGCCACTGATTCAGGTGGTCTTGGAGTTTATCCAGTTCTTAAGTGATCGCCAGTCTAAAACCCTACCTGCCTATTTAGATGGTCAACTGCTAGAGCTGCTGAAGTACCTACGTCAGTCCCGCTGCTTAATTATCTTGGACAATGTGGAGTCTATCTTGGCCAGTTGCGATCGCACAGGTCGCTACCGAGACGGTTACGAAGACTATGGCCAACTGTTTCAGTGTATTGGTCAAGCCGATCACCAAAGCTGTCTGCTGTTGACCTCCCGCGAACAGCCCCAAGGGGTTCTCCACCTTGATCTGCATGCCAAAAGCCTTGCTCTGAAGGGACTGCCCCTCGAGGTTGCTCAGGATCTCTTAGCCGCCAAGGGCGAATTTTCCGCCTCACGCACGGATTGGAATCCGCTGATTGAGCACTATGCTGGCAATCCGCTTGCCTTGAATATCGTCCGTGCTGCTATCCGCGACTATTTTGATCAGGACATTAACCAGTTTCTGACGGTTGTCCAGACGAGTCCCTTTATCTTTGACGATATTCGCGATCTGCTGTCTCAGCAATTCCAGCGGCTGCCTGCCCTTGAGCAAAGTATTCTGTATTGGCTGGGCATTAACCGAGTGCCCAGCTCGCTGGCCGATCTCCAGGCCGATGGCTTTAGCCCCCAGCGCATCGGAGAACTGATTCAAGCCCTTAATTCCCTCCAGCGCCGCTCCCTCATCGAAAAGCTGGAGGTGGGTTATACCCTGCAGCCCGTGGTGATGGAATATGTCGTCAGCCAATTGATTGACATCATCACCGCTGAAATTGTCCATCAGACCCCTCAACTGCTCCGCTCCCATGCGGTGCTCAAAGTTCAAGCCCGTGACTATATTCGCGAGGCTCAACTCCGCTTCATTGTGCAACCCATTGCCGAACGGGTCGTTGAGCAATTGGTGTCTGTTCAACAGGTTGAAACGCATATTCGGCAAATATTGCAGTCTCTGCAAGGGAAACCTGCCAATATTACGGGCTATGTGGCAGGCAACTGTGTCAACCTGCTCCGACAGCTCAAGGTGGACTTGCGTGGATACGATTTTTCCCGGTTGACCCTCTGGCAAGCCAACTTACAAAACCTCAATTTGCCTGAAGTGAACTTAACGGGGTCTGATCTGTCGCGATCGCAATTTACGGAGATGACGGGGAACGTCCTCTCGGCAGCCTTTAGTCCTGATGGGGAAGCCCTGGCCACCTGTGATAATGCCTATACGGTGCGGCTGTGGGACGTGAAAACGGGCCAGCTTTTAGTCCTATATCAAGGACATACACACTGGATTCGTTCTGTGGCCTTTCCGCCGACTGAAACAGGGCTGTTGGCCAGTGGTGGGGCCGATGGCACTGTCCGGCTATGGGATCGGCTAACGGGTCAGTGCCTGCAGATTCTAACGGGGCATCAAGAGGAAGTGTTTTCCGTCGCCTTTAGTGCCGATGGTCAGCAATTGGCCAGTGGCAGTGGCGATCACACCATTAAAATCTGGGATGTGGCCTGCCAACGATGTCAGTTGACGCTGTCTCAACATCAAGGACGAGTCCGTGCAGTGGCCTTTCGGCCTCAGGGACACCTCTTAGCCAGTGGCAGTGAGGATCACACCATCAAGTTGTGGGATACGGCCACTGGCCAATGTCTACAGACCTTAACAGGGCATACCGATTGGGTGCGATCGCTCGCCTTTAGTGCCGACGGCCAATATCTAGCGAGCGCCAGTAATGACGGTACCGTCCGCTGTTGGGCGATGGCCACTGGTCTCTGCTCACATATTTTTACCGATCATCAAGGAGGGGTTTACACCGTCGCCTTTAATCCCCAGGACCACACCCTGGCCAGCGGGGGGAGCGATCATCAGATCAAACTTTGGGATGCTGAAACGGGTAGCTACGTTGGTAGCGTTTATGGCCACCACAACCAAATTTTCGCCCTAGCCTTCAGCCCTGACGGTCAGGCATTAGCCTGCGTCAGTCTGGATCAAACCGTCAAACTCTGGGACTGGCGGACCCCTCAATGTCTCAATACCTGGCAAAGCCATACCGACTGGGCCTTCCCCATCTCCCTCAGTGACGACGGGGCTGTCGTGGTGAGTGGCAATGGCGATCATCGGATTAAACTGTGGGACTTTAAGACCGGACAACTGCTGAAAACCCTTGATGGTCACGCCACCCCGGTGCGAGCGGTGGCCTTAAATTCGCGACATATTCTTGCAGTGGCTGCGGCTGAAAACGCAGTTCGCCTCTGGCAATGGCAGTCGGGCAACTGTGTGCAGACGCTAGTGGGCCACAAGGATTGGGTGTTGTCGGCCCACTTTAACCCGGCAGGCGATCGCTTAGTCACAGGGAGTGCAGACCATACGGTCCGGATTTGGCAGTGGCAAACGGGGCAATGCCAGCACTGTCTTCAGGGACATACCGATCAGGTGGTTTCCGTTGCCTTTTGTGGCTTTGGCAAATACGTTATCAGCGGCAGTGCCGATCACACGGTTAAAATCTGGGATCCTAACACCGGCGATTGTCTACAGACACTCAAAGGGCATCAAACCCGCATCTATGATGTGGCCTTTGCCCCCTTTGAAGAAGAGCCCCTCAATCCCATTGCGGCTAGTGGCAGTGGAGATGGCACGGTTCGACTCTGGAATGTTAACACTGGCACCTGCCTTCAAACCTTGATAGGACACAAAAGCTGGGTGTTTTCTGTTGCCTTTAGTCCAGACCGTCGCATGCTGGTGACAGGCTCTCATGATCAAACAGTTCGCCTTTGGGATTTAGTAACCGGAACCTGTCTGCATACACTGCTAGGACACCAGCATCAGGTGTTCTCAGTGGCTTTTCATCCCGATGGCGATCGCGTTTTAAGCGGTTCTCAGGATCAAACCATCCGGGTTTGGGATGTCAAGACGGGAACCTGTTTGCAAGTTCTGTCCGATCGCCTTTATGAAGGCATGGATATTACAGAAGTGAGAGGGTTAACGACAGCCCAACGAACCACGCTGATCCGGTTAGGAGCAGTTTCGTCGCATCCATAACATCTGCGGCAACAAAGGCAGTGTCGGTTAAATTCCCTGCTCAAAGTTAGTCGTTCGAAAATACGTTGGAAATTCAAGTCAGATCACGGCATAAATAGAATGAGTAGCCGATCATAAAACGAATATTGACCATTAATCACGAAGTAATTCACCAGGAGAAAACAACAACCCTCGTTCTGACAAACTGGGCTGGCGGGGTGTTTGTTGTTGGTAGCAAGCTTCACCCGCTCGACCTTGAGGATAGGGATTCCCTTCATAACCCCAAAGTTTGGTGTAAGGGTTATACCAGTAACGTCCATTTTGGATCCGCGTGCAATTGACGCGATCCAAAACGGCCAGTTGCTGAGGTGTCATGCGTTGACCATTAACCACAACGTACCGCCCCTCTTGGGCCATAACTGCCATTGGCAGTAGGTTCAGGGACAATGCAGCAGTCAATAATATATGTTTGAGATTTCTATTCATCACATTCACCTAATAGTAGAACAACCTAAAATTGGGAGTAAACTTTGCACCTTTGAGTGCCAGGGTCTTCGATGTCCATTCACAGAAAGTACGGCATCGGATGGCCAAAGGGGTTAGTCGTGGCTGTGCTTGTATAGGGAGGGGGCCGATAAAAAGCCTGATAGGAGGGGGCCCGATGAGCAAGGGCATAATTCGCGAGCACCAAATCAAGGAAGGGAGCCCAATCTCTCATCCCTGATCTGGCGCTTACTTAACTATGACTTGAACGCAATAGATATGAATATGAGTCTCGTGTTGGCATTCTATTGAACTAGAACGGACTTACGACTAGTCAACATCACCTGCTTGAAGACTAAAAGCATTGGTATGAATTTCTTGATTAGCAGCATGAATACCGCCTAAGGCAGCTGACCCATGAGGACCAGACGCAGCAGCACCATAAGAACCAAGCAACTCAGTATTAGATTCAAATGTTGTGGCATTGATGTTTAGAGTCTTGACTGCACCTCCTGCAATAAGCTCTTGTTGTTGATTAGATAATTCAGTAAATAGTTCAGACATAACGTATTACCTCAACTTACACTTACAGGATTCACTTAAGTTCAAAAACAACTTATTTTCTTGAACTTTTCGTATTAGAACAGTTGTCTATAAGTGTCTCTGTGACCCAGGTCACAGCACAAAATAATACTCAAAAATAAAAAATGAAATCCTTACTTGACAAGACTTAAAGGGATAAATATTTTTGCGTTTAAAATATTTAATCATCAAATTATTCCCTTCTTTAATATTATTCCTTGCCAGAGATATTATGATGTTTCATATACCTAAACACGCACAAAACTCCATGATAAACCACGATTTCAATCATAAATTGGGGCATGCGTTGGATATGACAATGGGCATCCTCCTCCAATCGTTGAATGCGCCCCGTTAGATCAATCAGCAACTCAATGTGATGGCATATCCCGTCTGTGCCATACTCAATCGATTACAACGGTTTCCCAAACTCCTACCAGTTAGCCAATTCAGCTGTAATAGCCACTCAGCTTAAAACCGTCTAAAATCGGGCTTCCTCCAATCCATCAGCGATTAGCCTTATCCCAAATTAACCTATTAGGTGACCTGTATATCTAAGGCATCCAAGATATAGGAAAATCTTGTAAGTGAAGCTACAACCTTTTTAGACAGAGTATTGATTTGCTCAAATAACACTGTTTCAAGTGAACCAATAGACTCAAAGCATTTGCCTTTGAACCGCTTTCTCAAATCCTGCCATAAGCACTCAGATGGATTGAGTTCTGGACTATGAGAGGGTTGAACAATCGGTAACACATTCTCTGGCCAGAGAATCCAATCACTCATATGGGCACTGGCTTGATCCATCTGCATCAGATTCAAACGCTGAGGAAAAGCCAAACTGAATTTCTCAAGGAACCGCTCAAAGCACACCCTATCAAGATGCGAAAACCGATAGAAGAAACTCTCTCCTGTCTGAGGTTCAACGACCCTGTACAGCCAACATGCCTCTCAGAGCCACTATATAGACACACTTCTTACTAGGGTCCTACTTCAGAACAACCATATTGACACTCATCCCGCTACCCCTACGGGTATAGCAGGAGATTCTTCTTTCTGCGACGTGACTTGCTGTGTTGAACTCAGGTTCAACACAGTAGCGGCCTCATCTCCAGAAGCGTTTTGACTATCCAGTAGCCCGCTTCCCACATGCCCTGCGGTAGCGATTCCCTTTCTCAAGATGT
>NZ_JANQOY010000203.1 GCF_028285565.1 Acaryochloris sp. IP29b_bin.148 | reverse complement strand
ACCTTGGTTATTTATAGAAAGCCGATGATGCGATTTGAACGCACGGCCGCTCGATTACGAATCGAGTGCTCTACCACTGAGCTACATCGGCATGAAATTGGAAAATCTAGTATATCAGGTTGTTCAAGACTAGAAACAGATTCCTAAAATTCAGGCCCAAGCCGTTTGGGGACGGGCAAAAATCATCCGTCCTGCGGAGGTTTGTAGGGCGCTTGTGACTACAACCGGGACTTGATCACCAATATGGTTGCTGGCTTCTTCCACCACGACCATCGTGCCATCTTCTAAATAGCCTACCCCTTGTTCTGGCTCCTTGCCCGCTTTGATGATTTTTAGATCCAAGCTATCTCCGGGCAGGTAAATCGGCCGCAAAGACTTAGCCAAATCGTTGACATTGAGCACCTGAATATTTTGAACGCTAGCAACTTTATTCAAGTTATAGTCATTCGTGACCATCGAAGCATTAATATCTTGGGCTAAGCGCACGAGCTTCGCATCCACTGTGGCGACATCCTCATAATCTGCAGGATGGATCACCATCCGATCAGGATACTCCGTGCGTAAACGATTGAGAATATCTAGACCTCGCCGACCTCGTGCTCGCTTTTGGTCATTGCCAGCATCTGCCAAGGTTTGCAATTCATGCAGGATAAAGCGGGGCACCAAGATTTGACCATCTAAAAAGCCCGTGAGCAGTAGGCCCTCAATGCGGCCATCAATAATACAGCTCGTATCCAAAATTTTGGTTGGAGAAGGCTGTAGCGTCCCTTCTGCCATCAACATCGTTTCGATGGAATTGGGATTAATCAAGCGCAGAATAGTTTGACCATGAATATCAGCAAGGGTTAACCCTAAAAACGCGAAAATCAGGCTTCCCAGGACGGCAGCAGTGGGCTTAATAAATGCAAATTCCTTGGGTAAGGGAAACAGGAAGATAGGCGCCAACATCAGATTGGCCACCAGTAATCCCAGAAATAGGCCCGCTGAACGACTGAGGAGCACATCTGTTGGCAGGGCTTTAATCTTTTTTTCGATCCGGCGGCAAGAGACCTGAGCGGCGAATCCAATGCCTAAGCTCAGCAGCCCCCCAAAACCGGTAATCACCCAACGTAGACCTTCGAGGTTAACGCCTTCTAGTTCGCTCGGTGTGAGCAAATCGGGGAGTAAATCAACACCTCGAAAACCAACTGCTGCACCTACAGCAATGAAGGTTAGGATAATAAAGAGGTCTAGCATGGTCTCGGCTTACTGTTGAATCATAGGTGACATGCTTTTCAGAAAGATGTGATGAGCGAAAGGTTTCGCCAACCTGTTATTTCTTCAGAGAAAATAGTCCTATTAATTATTATAGTGTCCTCAATTCGGCACCTTACAGCGTTTTTTGTTCACTCAAAAAGATTCCCTCAAAATATCTCCACTGAGATCAACTTTTACCCTGAAATCCCTAATTTTATGGGGTGACAAGTAAGGTGATGACCTCCGAACATCTTTCTTTGCAGACTACGGACCATTGGCCCACTTCAGCATACATTCATATCCCGTTTTGTCGACGGCGCTGTTTTTACTGTGATTTTCCCATTTCGGTCATTGGCGATCGCAAACGGGGGGAAACCTCGACCAGCATCGCAGAATATGTCACTCTTTTGTGTCAAGAAATTGCGGTAACACCCCCCGGGCCACAGCCCTTAAACACAGTCTTTTTCGGAGGAGGCACGCCGTCTCTCCTGTCTGCTCAGCAATTGGCTCAAATCTTGCAGACCGTGGAACGACAGTTTGGCTTGGCCACTGATGCGGAAATTTCGATAGAGATGGACCCAGGCACGTTCTCGTTGGCGCTGATGCAGCAGTTTAAGACCTTGGGAATTAACCGGGTCAGCTTGGGAGTTCAATCCTTTGTGGATGAGTTATTGCAGGCTTGTGGTCGATCCCACACGGTAGCTGAGATTGAGCAAGCGATCGCCATTCTCCATCAGGCTGAGATCAGCAATTTTGGCCTAGATTTAATTTCGGGGCTACCGAACCAAACCTTGGAGCAGTGGCATACCAGCTTAGACCAAGCGATTGCCTGTGGTCCGACCCATCTCTCGACCTATGATTTGGTTGTTGAACCAACGACCGTGTTTGGTAAGACGTATCAGCCGGGTGCATCTCCTCTTCCTCCAGAAGAGGCAACGGCCCACATGTATCGATCCGCCGTTGCCAAGTTGCGAGCAGCAGGCTACGACCATTACGAAATTTCTAACTATGCACGCTCGGGCTATACTTGCCGCCACAATCAGGTCTATTGGCAGAATGCTCCTTATTATGGGTTTGGTATGGGAGCCACCAGCTATGTGCATTGGCAACGCTTTAGTCGGCCCCGCACCCGCAAAGACTATGCTCACTGGGTACAAACGTTGATTGCTCATCACGGACAATTAGACTGTGAGACCAGTTCTAATCTGGACTGTTTGATGGAGACATTGATGATGGGGTTGCGGTTGGCGGTTGGCGTTCCTCTCTCCACTCTGTTCACCATCGGTGGGGCGGACACAGTGGATGCCATTTTGAACTGCCTCGCCCCTTTTCAAGCCCAGCAGTGGGTCGAACTTCCGACTCAGCCAGACGGGGCCATCCGATTAACCGATCCCGACGGCTTTTTATTTTCTAACCGGGTCTTAGCAGCGCTTTGGCAAGCCTTAGATCCTTAGGGCTTGCCAAATTAAAGGGACTCCTATGGCTCAGCCCATTTTAGGTAGAGAGGTTCAAATCAGATTGGGTGGTTAGCTCTAAGTCGGCGGGATCAACCACAATCACGCTATCTCCAGGAGCCGAAGGATTACGGGCGCCACTGGTTCCGAGGACGACTCCAGTGAGTAAACTGCCTAGATTAAAACCACTGCCTAAAACAGACCCCAAAATGGTGCGGGCTGCTGTGGTGCCAATGGCACCACGGATATCGGTTGGATCAACAGATTGACGCCCTACGGCCACTTGGGGATCTGAATTAGCCCGAAAAGCATAGGTGCGGGTCCCAATTTTGAGCTGTTTGGCGACAAACTGCGTCCCTGGTGTGGTGTTGACGGTCACAGGAACCAGTGAGCCTTCAATCACGCTACCTTTGGGGATCAAAACGATGCCTGCATCATTGGTGATATCTTCTGCAACTTCCAAGTTGGTGTCCACTGTTTCGCCAGGGGCCACGATCAAATTGACTTTGTTCGGACCGGGATACTTGACGGGAATAGCCGTACCTGAAGCGATCAGGCTACCTGGGTTGGTCGGTGAGACGGGTGGGGTGGGGGGACTGCCCTCTAACTTGACAATATAGGTATTGGCCCGAGCATTGTTGGGAATGGGTTCCAAATCTCCTTGATCCACCAGGGCCTGATAGACATAGGCCGCAATTTCAGCCCGACTGGCTTCCTGATTCGGATTTAAAAATTTGGCGTTGGGGTAATTGACGACTAAACCCGCTTCTGTGGCAGCGGTGATGCCCTTGTCCGCATAGTCGGGGATATCCGCTGCATCTTTATAGGTGGCTAAGACTTGATTGGTGGGGGCATCTGGCTCTAGTTCTAGACCGCTGGCCAGAGAGACGAGGGCTTGCACCTTGGGAATTTCTTGATTGGGCTTAAATAAATTACCGGGATAACCTGACATAAACCGGGTGCTGTAAGCTTTTGCGATCGCAGGCTGAGCCCAATGATTGTTGGGGACATCGGCAAATCCCCGATATTGGCGGTTCGGATCGCGCTCAAAGGCTTGACGGACGATGGCTGCAAATTGAGCACGGGTGACGGGTTGATCGGGCTTAAAGGTGCCATCTGGGAATCCTTTAATCACATTTTTTTCAGCTAATTTCTCAATAAAAGGCCGTGCCCAGTAGCCAATACTGACATCGGAGAAATTGGCTTGCGCCCTTGCGGATGGTGCAGTGATCAAAGGGGTGATTGTGCTGATCGACAAGCCGCAAATCGCGGCTATGCTGGTAATTCTAGGGAAAACACGAAGCATCTTGAGGGACCCTCCTAACATTTAGGTAATACAAAAGTTCCTGTTCTGTCAGTATCAAATTAGTTGAAGATGAATGTAGAAAAATCGAGATTTATTTTATTTTCTGAGAAAAAATAAATAGATAACACCGTTAACATGAACTATGAACAGGGAGGGTTCTCTGCCACGTCTAACAGATAGGTCTGGAGACAGTGGGCAATTCTGAGGGCAGCACCCGGTGTTCCCATACGGCGGCGACCATTATCTATCCAATGCTGCGGGTCTGGAAGCATAGCCTGCAGGGTTGAGACCGTGGCAGAGAGTGCCTGGGGATCGGTCAGTCGATAAATCGATCGCCCCAATAATCGGGCTTGAGTGGCCGCAAATTTGGGCGTAAACTGCGGCCCTTTCCCAGGCAGCGTGATCACAGGTTTACCGAGTCCAACCGCTTGTTCTGTCGCTGTTCCCGCCATCGCCACCACCATATCAGCGTAATGCAGCCCTTCCCTAAAACCATCTGGCACAAGCAACAGCCGATGCTGACCATACTGATAGGTCGGCAAAGACGCGGTAACAGGCCCCCAACCCTGATGGACTAAGGTTCGCTGCAGGGGATCAAGCTCAATACCGGGTGAGATCGCACCTATAAATATGTAGATCTGTGGGTTCTGCAGTAGGGTTGCGATCGCACGCACCATGACTTGCCAGTTGGCAAACACCTCAGGGACATGAGATCCCGGCAACAACAAAATTTTAAGGCCGGGGGGAAGTGAATCAAGGGAAGACTCTTTAGTGGGTTCTAAATCATCCATCATCGGGTTACCGCAATCGAAGACGGGAATGGGCCAGCGTTGTAGATGGGTTGCCGTGATCTGATCTCGTGGAAAGACGCCTCGACAGCGAGCCTGGGCCATCAGCCCGCGCTCCCAAGGCCAATAGATAGATTGTCGTAAGCTTAATCTCCCGTGGTTGGTCCGCCAATACTCCGACTTGGCTGTGCCAACAAAGGCAAAAGGGCACCCACTCCATGTGGCAAACAGTAAGGGCACAATATCCCCGACGGCCATAATCACGCCTTCAGATTGGGACCATTGCGCCACGGCCGTTATTTGGCGTTGCATTAAATGCCATAGCCCCCTTTGCAGATCGCGCCCCAGGGATCGACCCAGAAATCCGCCAGAAGGTAAAGCTTGCCCCTTGACCAAGAGTGGGATGCCTTGGTGCTGATAGGCATGGCCGACACCCACCAGCGACAACGCCTGGATGTTCAGCGCCGGTTGGAGTTGCTTTAAGGCGATCAGAATGCGAACAGCGACTTCATCTTCACCATGACCATTGCTGATCACGAGTAGTGCTTTGGATTTCAAAGGGTGGGGTAGCCTGATCCAGATTCCGTTGTCAGGCTACCATGCCCCACAAGGGGATACTAGCTGGATGGAAGTCAGATGGTGCTTGCGATTGCTCGCTTGATTGGCTACAGTAATTCAGTCCTAAATGGGGTGAGAGACTAGGCGAAGATGAGTGAACTTAATAAAACATTACAGTTCGTCACTTCCGATACAAAATCTTGTTGTTCAACAATGCTAAGACTAAGAATCCTAAAGTGTTCAAGGAATTGGTGATAGTCCTCAACAACGTGAGGCATCATCACTGATTTGTCCGTCAATTGAATTCATTTGGGATCCTGATAAAGACCTGAACGTAGTATGGAGGTTATACTTGAGCTTTGTTAAGCAGGTCTAGACATTGCTCTATCAGCCTGCTTGTTTTTTAAGAGCCGTCATTGGGCAATGGCACGGATGGATTAAATTCCAGAATGGCTTGTTGTACAGTGCGCGGCATCGTAACATTATTTCATGCGCCTGTTTAAGATAATTGCATTTAACTTTCACGTAAGTTTTATCGGGCGAAGATTTATATAGAGTCGTTTTTCCTCAAAACGTTATCCTTTGGAATAAAGAAAATGGCAACAAAAGTCGATACTTCACCTGAATATCCCTGGTTTGCGGGTAATAGCCGCTTAATTGATACTTCTGTGCAAGGAAAATGGTTGGCTGCTCATATTGCCCAGATCGGCATCATTATGATCTGGGTTGGGCTGAACGTGTTTTCTGAGAATCAAGCCTTTGACCCCAGCTTACCGATGTTTGATCAAGGGCTGGTATTAATCCCTCACTTAGCTGCTGAAGGATTTGGTATAGGCTCTGGTGGTGTTGTTACCAATACCTTTGTTTACACTCAGGTTGGTGCCATTCATATGGTTGCTGGCTTGGTTCTATTGGCTGGTGCGTACTTCCACGGCGCAATTGGTCCGAGTGACCTAACAGAAGGTGGGCGTGGAAATACCGAGCGATTTGCCTTTGCGTGGGATGACCCCAAACAACTCGGTTATATCCTTGGTAACCACTTAATCTTTATTGGTTTCGCTTCCTTAATCTTTGTGGGTTGGATGAAATTCCACGGAATTTATGACCCCACAGTTGGTGAGGTGGTTAAAGTCGCTGCTCCTGGTTCTACCATCGCTAATGTCTTTAAGTATGGTTGGTCTACGCCTGGATACAATCCCTTCTTTGTAGATAACCTTGATGACTTAGCTTCTGGTCACCTGTTCATTGGCTTATTTGATATTGCTGGTGGTATCTGGCACATCAATGTTGCTCCCTTCAAATGGGAACAGGACCTCGGTTCCCGTATCAGCATCTACACTCCTGATGGTTTGATCGGAACTGCCCTGGGTGGTGTAGCCATCATGGGCTTTATCTCTACTTACTTCTGCTGCGTAAACACTTTCGCTTTCCCAGTTGAGTTTTACGGTGCTGCTTGTGAAGTTAAGTTCGGTATTGCCCCTTGGTTCAAAGACACCGCTGACTTAGCAGAAGGTTTCTACACATCTCGTGCCTGGTTATGTAACGTGACCTATTACGTTGCTTTCTATTGTCTACAAGGACACCTTTTCCATTCCTTGAGAGCAATGGGCTTCAAGTTCGAGAATATTCCTGCTGTTATTGCTCGTGATACAGGTAATGCTCCTGTCTAACCTGGTATTACGTTTCTGAGAATTTGAATTCTGCTAGCGGTAAAAGCTAGCAGAATTTTTTTTGCTGATAGATGTCTCCCACGCATAGATATCCCCCACTCAAAGCCGGATGTCCGCTGCCAAGCGATCCAGTTCGGGTCTAGAAAGGGTGGGAATATCTTTATCCCCAAACTGGACTTTTCCATCTGCACAGTAGGCATAGTGCTTATGCATGATATCTAGCGGGCCATACTGAGGAATAACGTGAAGATGGGCATGGGGAACGGTGAAACCATGGACCAACAGGCCAACGCGTAGAGGATTATAGACCTCCATAATTTTACGCCCCACCTGTTGGGCAATAACCATCACCCTGGCAGCTAAGGGATCGGGGAGATCGGTAAAGTGATCAATGTGAATTTTAGGAATAACTAAGCAGGCCCCTGGATAGACAGGATGGAGGGGAATAAAAGCCATAACCTCCTTGTCTTCAAAAACTGTGCTGACGGGTGCTTCACCTCGTGTGATCGCACAGAAAGGACAAGTTTTCATCAAATGTATCGCTCCCACATTGCAGCTTTTTTGCCTAGACTTCCCGTTATTGAGGTAAACCTAGAGTGAGTTTAGTCTTCCCTGTACTCAGTCTGAACTGCTATTGTCCGCTTTGAATAAATGCCCATCACGCATTCAAAAAGCAACAGGATAACTCCAAATAGATGTTAAGTCCTGCTAAGACAAGCGGAGTATGTAACAGACTTGTTCACAATATGAGTGCGTCAATTTCTGTGATTATGGCCCTTTAGCAATTGATGTCTATCCCATTTGATCCGAGCCCCGCTCATAAGCGATTAGAAAAGTTTTGGCAACTGCCTGCCAGTTTTGGTATGGAAAGAAATGCCTATCATAATTATCTCAACGAAATTGTCAGCGACCGCTATGCTCTGATTAATGGCCTGCAATTGTTGCGAGATGAACTACAGTTTGCCGCTGCGAGTCAATCTGATATCCATGTCTGCGGTGCCGACTTAAGCCTGCCCAGTGTGGTTACCACGTTGGCCTACACCAACTGTGGCGATCGGATTCACCAGGGTGAAGCGACTAAACGCTACCGAGATGTCGTGGCCTCGCGATTTGCGACCTTGTCGGAGATTGGAGAACTGAAGCTAGAAGCCTTTTTCCCCGCAGGGGGAGGGACGGATAATGGGGCAACCCTTGCTCATGTGACAGTGGCTCATCAAATTGATGACGCTCTCCGCCATCGTCTCTATGCAGGCAACCCTCAATCCATGGTGTTGGTGGCCATTGACTTAAAAACCCATGTGGGACGCTTACGGGAGGAAGGACAACGGGTCTATGGCAAAACCCGTGAGTCCCCGTGGCGAGAGCCTCGGGCTGCCTGTGGTGCAATTGCAGACGCGTTAACCCACTACCATCCCCATAATTTAATTCATCGTCGGATTCGGGATGATTTGGGTGAAAAAAACTTTCATTACCTCTCTACCCAATACATCTATACCGATGAAGGGGTAGACATCACAATGGCAGTGGCTGCGGCCATCGTTGCGATTCGCGGCATTCGCAATACTTCTATGGCGTTGACTCAAGAGATGGATGAGCGGGGATTAGCCCATTTGACGGCTAGTACAACAGTTAACCGGCCTTCACGAGATGATTTGGTGATTTATCTAGCGAGAGCGACGGTTTTCCAAGGGAAAGTCCATATCCAAAGTTTAGGCTTTAAGGCAGAACTCTATAGTGGTCGGCTGGTTGACTACGCGGGTGAACGCCGATTACAGCTGATTTATGACGGTCAGGATAGCCACAATTTGCCCATCGAGGAAATTAGCTATCAAATTCAACCGTCAGGGCTGTGAAGGAAGTTTGCCGTTCCCCAGAGATTCTGAACTACTTATTAATTTTTGTGTTCATTGTTACATTATTATAAGAGATGAGGAATGTTACATTTGCCTACTGCACAACTGGGAACGCGCAGTGGGGCTTCCTCGAAATGAGATACAACGTGACTGATTCTGATCGAGCTAGCGAAACGCTAGCTTTTTTTATGGTTAGGGACTTTATTCCAAATTTTTCGTCAGCACCTTCAGTCCCCGGGCATATTGTGGATCAGATTGGGGTGGTAACACTTGACCCGATTGGGGTTGGAAGGGCTTACCGTCTTCCCCCTTAACAAAAATATCCGGTTTAACACCCAACTGGTTAATATTCTTGCCCTTCGGCGTATAGTATTTGGCAACGGTAACCACCAATCCCGATCCATCTTCTAGGCTTTTCAACACTTGAACGACTCCCTTGCCAAAGGTGGGTGTGCCGACCAGCTTGGCCCGCTTGTGATCTTGCAGGGCCGCCGCTAAAACTTCGCTGGCACTGGCTGACTTTTCATCCACCAAAATCACGAGGGGTTTGTTGGTGAGCACAGGTCCATAGGCCACAAACTCCTGTTTTTCACCCTTTTCATCCACGCTCGAAATTAAGCGGTTTTTCCCCATCCACATACGAGCAATATCGATGCTAGCTTCAAAGACGCCACCAGGATTTTGGCGGAGATCGAGGACATATCCTTTGACGTCCTGCTTTTCTAAATCCGTCAAGGCGGACTTCATGGCTTGGGCTGATTTGGTGGTGAAGGCGGGCATCCGAATATAGCCCACATTGCCGGCAGTGGTTTCTTGGACTTCGTAGACCAGGGGGTTCACATCAATCTGTTCGCGCACGAGCTTGTATCGAGAGAATTCCTGGCCTCGACGGATTTGGACCGTTACTTTGCTGCCGACAGCGCCAATAATATATTCATTGGCCTGGCGAGGATCAATCTCTGAGGTGGGTGTGCCGTTAATGCTCACGACAATATCCTGCGGTTGAATGCCCGCTGCTGCCGCTGGTGATCCAGTAACGGTCTCCACGACTTGCCATTCTTTGGTCAGGGGGTCGAGGGAAACGGTAATCCCTACACCAATAAATCCCCCCGATACATTATCCACTAACGATTTGATCCCATCAGGAGGGAGGAAGCGAGTGTAAGGATCCTGGAGCTGCCTCAGCATATTGCTGACCGCCACATAAGCTTGCCGCTTGGAGGTGTAGGAGCGACTCAAATAGTCTTGACGAACTTGCTGCCAATCCTGCTGATTGAAGGTACGGTCGACATATTCTTCCTGAACAATTTGCCAGGCTTGATCAACCAGGGCCTTGTGACTGTTTTCTAGCTTGGCTTCGGCGGTGGATAGGGTCAGGATCGGGGTTGCGATCGCAAGTCCTATCCCCATCACTTGCATATACACCTTAGACATGAGGAGACCTTTCACTGGAGGGAATCAATAGTGCCTTTGTACAGGGAAGCAGGCACAAAGATCCAGTTGACGAAAACTAGGGGGCTAAAGGTCCCTTGCGCCAGCGTGTTTTTTCATACCAACTCGCGACCTCTGGCATCCAGTGTTGAAACTGGGTAAACATTAGCTCTGTCATCACCCGAGTCTCCATCTGCACGTCGTACTTACCTCGAATATCGAGGAGGTGCATTAGCGATCGCGCATTCGCACTCATCACCCAATGCTGACGCACATCAAAGGGAATCAGCCCCCGAGCATGTTCTTCCGCCAAGCCCTGTTCAATCCGTTCGGCATAGCGTTGGCAGGCTTGTCGGCACCAGTCCAAATCTTGCTGACGTTGCTCTAGGGTATAGTCATACTTTTTACCTTGGCGATTGGTGTAGGTGCCCACGGGTCTGAGATAGAAAACATCCTCAAGTTGTTGTTGACCGGCAACCACGTCTAAAATTCGTTGCCCCGTGTAGCGGAAAGACTGCACATCGAAGGAGACATTCCGATGGGTTCGCATTTGCTGCATCGTGCTGTGGGGGAAATAGCCGAAGTTGAGCACAATTTGAGGATGCTCAAGGGGGCCAAAATGGCCGCGATTCCCTTGAAGGAGGTTCTTAATCACTAGCTCGCCGCATTTCTGCTCTGGGGGCCACTGTTCGCGATCGGTCCACACCAATTGTTCAGCATAGTCCTGATGCATGGCTGCATAGGTAATTTGTTGGGGATTGGGGGTTTGGGAAATGACCTCTACCGTAAACCGTTCATCCATTAATTTGTCCTACTTCCAGTAAATTGACCCACAATCCATTTCAGGGTGGATTTGAGCACGCTTAAATGCAGTGTCATCTTAAGTCTAGAAATTCAAGGACAAACCGTTTCTTAAGGATGGAGTCAGCATTGGTCAACGCATAAACTGCCAACAAGCGGTTGATGAAGACTTACTGCACAGTCATCCGCTTTAATCCTTGAGCAATGGCACTCTGGACGGAGGGGTCTGATTCCCGCTGGGAGAGCAACTGCAAATATTCCCTTAGTTCTTGTGTTTGATCGAGGTTGTAAGGTGTGGATGCAACCCAATGACTAATTTGTCGAACCGCAATCAGCCGCTTGAGCGGATCTAGGGCCGTCAGGTTATTGATCCAGTAGTCCAGTTGGGGAGCGGTCCCATGCTGCTGATCTTGCCGCTGCATCTGCCAAAAGAATAACCCCAAGACACTGAGTAGCCCTAATCCTTGGAGAAGAATGGCGAATGCCAACCAAAAACTGTCCGTCTCCTGCCAGATCAGCAAGGTCATATAGCTAGCCACCAAGGATAGGAGACCACATCCTCCAGAAAGAAGCGTTGTGGGATAAGGCCCTGAGAGCCACTTAGAGACGGTTTGCCATGAAAGCGTAGGGTGGGGATGAAGCTGCTGAACCAGCAGAGCGACGCCCAGGCCAATCAATAGGGCAATTAGCAATGCACCATTCCAAACCATCAGCAGACTGGTTCCCAGAAGGGCAAACAACCCTACTCCTAGACCTTGACGCTCAAGGATGCGGATACAGCGCTGCCCTAATCGTTTCAGCCGATCGATGACCGTTGTCGTTAAATCGGTCCAGAGGGTATGTCTAATCGGGGAAATGGCATGGTTCGCAAACCAGTGCCAGAGGGTCTGAGGGAAAGAGGAAACCTTGGCCATAGGGCTGACCTAAATCTGAGGATATTGTTATGAACGGTAAGGGAGCGCCCAATCCAAACTCGTGTCCACTCCCACACGAGTCTAACTTACCATTTCCCATAGCTGCGGCGCAGTTGCCAATTATCGATACTATATCGACCAGGTCCGGTTTGGGCTAAGAGGAGCAGCCCTCCCATCAGCCCCAAATTTTTGAAGAACTGGATTTGTTCGTTTTGCTGAGTGAGATCTAGATGAAATAGTAAGGTGGCAGGAATCAGAAACAGGACGAGGGCGATCGCACCCCACCGGGCTCTAAATCCGAGTAGGACCGAAAAGCCGCCTCCCAGCAATACAAGAATGGTGCCAAGGGTCATGGCTAAGGCTAAACCCGCAGGCAGCCCTTTGCTGGCAATTGCCTGTTGTGTTTTTGCAAAAGCAAAGCAGTGAGTAATTCCAGACCGGATAAAAATTGCCGATAAGAACCCTCGAGCAAAGATAGGCAATAGCCGATCGATCATGGCTGGTCTCTCACTCCGTGGTGACTCACTTTAACCTTATGCAAAATCTGGTATTCGTCAACTGAGTGGCGGGGGTATCCTAGCGATTCCCTTTGCAAAACTATAATGGGGAGTAAATTCATCCCTTGAGCTAACCTGTGACACCTCCCTCAGACTTAGAAACCGTAGCCTCTGCCCCCCAGCCTGACCTCCCGCCCGAGGAGGAGATGGATGATCAAGGGCTAAACGATGTTGAAATGTCACTGTTTGAACATTTAGAGGAACTACGACAACGGATTTTTTATGCCCTGATTGCGGTTGCGATCGCAATTATCGGTAGCTTCTTTAAGGTGAATTGGATCGTCAAGATTCTTGAACGCCCAGCTCAAGACGTGAAATTTTTGCAGCTGGCCCCAGGGGAGTATTTCTTTGTCTCTCTGAAAGTTGCAGCTTACAGCGGTATTTTGGTGGCGAGTCCGTTTATTCTGTACCAGATTATTCAGTTTGTGCTGCCAGGACTCACTCGCTCGGAGCGGCGGCTATTAGGGCCGATTGTTCTGGGGTCATCGGTGTTGTTTTTTGTCGGGATTCTATTTGCCTACGTGGCGCTTATTCCTGCCGCCCTGAATTTCTTTATTCAGTACGGGGCCGATGTGGTGGAGCAGCTTTGGTCCATCGATCGCTACTTTGAGTTTGTATTGCTACTACTGTTTAGCACTGGCATTGCCTTTCAGATTCCGGTGATTCAGTTATTACTGGGGTTGACGGGCATTGTTTCTAGCCGCCAAATGCTGTCTGGATGGCGCTATGTCATCTTAGGAGCGGCCATTCTAGGGGCGGTGCTCACCCCTTCCACGGATCCGCTGACTCAAAGCTTGCTGGGCGGAGCCGTGGTTGGTCTCTATTTCGGTGGAATTGGTCTGGTGATGGTAACGGGCCATTAATCCTCTGTCCCGCTTGCCGCAAATTTAGACTTTGATCAGAACTTTTCCAGCAACCACTCCGAGGTCCGTCCTCCTAACTCTAGGGGGATACTCACCGCTTTACCTAGACGCGGACGCTGCTTCGTGGTTTGAATATAGTCTTCGACTTGCTGGACAGCATCCCAGCCGCGGATATAAGTGGCGACGGCATTCATATGCTCAAAATATTCGGGTTCCGACATTGGGAATGACGCTTGCTCCAGGTAGCGCCACATCACCTGGACAAAAATCTTGCCTTGGGTTCGTCGCAATTGGATATCGTACGACCGCCCCCATTTATTGAGGAGGAGTTGATGCAGTTCTTCGCCAGTCATAGGGGTGGGGTCTTTCCTCTGCGATCGCACCTCTATTCTGTCGTGTCTCGCAAGCGGGAAGCAAGCCTATAGCGATGATAAATCCTGGGATTAGCGGTAACGAATTTACATTTCGTATGAAATAGGGGCTCATCAAGTGTGATAATAATGTCAAGAAATGTTATGACACCTGATGGTGACTTGCAACATGTCTTTAACTCAACCCTTCATCCACGGTGGAGCTTGAGTCAGGAATTAACCATTCCGAGCATGAGCAATTCCATAGGGTCAAGCTTTAAAGCTAGCTGTCCATTACATCCGTTACATCACCGTAAATCATGGCTCAAGTCTCTGGATCTTCTGACGTCCCCGATATGGGGCGGCGTCAATTTATGAATTTGCTAACCTTTGGTGCAATTACTGGCACTGCCTTAGGTGGGTTATATCCTGTCGTCAGGTATTTTATTCCTCCCTCTAGTGGTGGTAGTGGGGGCGGGCTGAACGCCAAAGACGCCTTAGGTAACGACGTTGTAGTTAGCGAATTTCTGGCAGAACATAGTCCGGGTGACCGCACCTTAACCCAAGGTTTTAAAGGAGATCCCACCTACGTTGTTGTCACAGATAGCAATGCGATCGCAGACTATGGTCTGAATGCGGTCTGTACACACTTGGGTTGTGTTGTTCCTTGGAATGCAGGCCAAAACAAATATATTTGCCCTTGTCATGGGTCACAATATGACGCGACTGGTAAGGTGGTTCGGGGTCCCGCGCCATTATCCTTAGCCCTCGTTCATGCAGAAGATGTAGATGGCAAGCTAGTGTTCACAACCTGGACTGAAACGGATTTCCGTACAGATAAGGAACCTTGGTGGACCTAAGTCCCCTTGGACATCCAAGCCTATTCATCCCTTCTGCCCCTTCACATCTTGTCAGGTTTCAATCGATAGACTAATGAAGCAAAGCCTTTTATCCGTCTTGACGAAAAAGAGCCTTCGCCTCCTGGCTGTGCTCTGCCTTGTCGTCACTAGCGTCTTTTCCCTACCTCATGCTGCTCAGGCATTCCCGATTTATGCCCAACAAGCTTACGATAGCCCCAGAGAAGCAAACGGCCGGATTGTTTGTGCAAACTGCCACCTCGCGGCTAAGCCCACGCAAGTGGAAGTTCCTCAAGCGGTCCTACCCGACACAGTATTTGAGGCCGTTGTTAAAATCCCTTATGACACTGATGCCCAGCAAGTTCTAGGTAGCGGCGACTTAGGGCCTTTGAATGTTGGTGCAGTTCTGATGCTGCCTGATGGGTTCCAAATTGCCCCCGATGATCGTATTCCTGAAAAGATGAAGGAAGAGATTAACGGTGTTTTCTTCCAGAAATACAAGCCTGATACTGACAATGTGATCGTCGTGGGTCCTCTGTCAGGTGCTGATCATCAAGAGATTGTTTTCCCAGTCCTTTCTCCTGACCCTGCCACAGATCCCAGTATTCACTTTGGTAAGTATTCTGTTCATGCGGGTGGTAACCGAGGACGAGGCCAAATTTATCCCACGGGCGACAAGACTAATGTCAATGCAGTGACTGCCTCTACTGCCGGTATTGTCAGTAGTGTTAGTGCAGATTCTGTCACTATTACCACTAATGATGGTCAGACGGTGACTGAGTCTATTCCTGCTGGCCTTGAAGTAGTGGTTGCCGAAGGACAAGCTGTCGCAGACGGCGCTCCCCTCAGCTCTGATCCAAATGTGGGTGGTTTCGGCCAAAAAGATACTGAAATCGTGTTGCAAAGTGCCACTCGGATTAAGTGGTTAATCGTCTTTATTTCGGCCATTATGATTTCTCAAACGTTTCTGGTCTTGAAGAAGAAGCAGATCGAGAAAGTCCAAGCTGCGGAAATGAATTTCTAACGCTGCGATCTCACTCGCAACAAGAATTGAGAAAAACCAGGATCTCTCTTTGAGGAGATTCTGGTTTTTTTGTTGTATATCTAAACTAAAGGCTGGGGTTCCTGCAAACCTTAGGGCGTTAGCAGTTTCTCCTCGCATCTGTAAGACACATAAAGCTTCCCCAAACTCCAAGATTTGGCATCAAAATACCCCCAAGCTGATAGAGCTTAGGGGTAAGCTGAGCGATAGTAAGTGCTCTAGCCTTTAGAATTAATCAACCGCACCAAACTGAAAGTTCACGGCATTGGTCTCAACTTCTTGATTAGCGGCATCAATGGCACCAAAGGAAGCTGAACCGCCAGGACCCGAAGTGGCAGCACCGACAGAAGTCAGCAACTCAGTATTCGACTTGAAAGAAGTTGCGTTGAGGTTGAGAGTGGTGATAGCGCCACCGGCCACGAGTTCTTGCTGTTGATCAGACAATTCAGTAAATAATTCAGACATGGTTTTACCCCGCATATAAGTGTGTAGATTGAACGAAAGTCAGGGACGGCTAAAAGCGCAGAGGGTGATGCTGAAGTCTGCTGAAGGAATAAAATCACTCATTCCAACCTTGAGCAGCCCTGACGATTAAGGCTGGTCATTCGACTCAGTCCGAGGACTAGTCAACTGTACCGGCTTGCAGGCTGAACGCATTGGTAAAGATTTCTTGGTTCGCGCCAGCAATGTTACCCGCAGCAGCTGATCCACCAGGACCAGAAGCAGCTACTCCATTAGAACCCAACACCTCAGTATCAGAGTAGAAGCTTGTGGCATTGAGATTGAGCGTAGTAATGGCACCACCAGCGACGAGTTCTTGCTGTTGATCAGATAATTCAGTAAATAATTCAGACATGGTTTAACCTCAAAGGATAGATGATGAATAGCGCTTAGAAGCGCGTATCAACTTGTTACTGTATGCATTAGACCATCAGATTTTGAGTCATTCAGTGATGTCTGAGGTGTTTCACGGTGATTTAGGACACCTCTACTGTTGCTGTATCCCACTCTGAGTTGTTCATAGCTTGGTCGTGCGCCAGGCGCAAAGAGACGAGAGCCGACCGATCAAGCTGTGATCAGGACAGGTGTTGACTGAAAAAGGACGACCAAAAAAGGACTCCCTGCCTTTAACCAAGAGCCCTCTTTTCGGTGAAAAAACTATACCCGCAGTTCACCTGTTTCTTGCAGGGTATGGAGTCGATGATAAATGCCCCCATAGTGCAGAAGTTGATCATGGTTACCCACTTCTGCAATTCGACCTTGATCAAGAACGACAATTTGATCGGCTTCTCGGACAGTGCTCAGGCGGTGTGCAATAATCAGCAGCGTTCGTGTTCCTAGTAGCGAGCGCATAGCCAATTGAATCGTTCGTTCTGATTCGTAATCGAGGCTGGACGTTGCTTCATCAAAGACCAGAACATCTGGATCAACAATTAAAGCCCGAGCAATCCCCAGTCGCTGGCGCTGCCCCCCCGATAGTCTGACCCCTCGTTCTCCCACCACGGTGGCATAGCCTTGGGGTAGCTGATGGACAAACTCGTCTACTTTGGCAATTTGGCAGGCGGATTGTACCTGGTCAAAATGGACTTGAGGATTGCCGTAGGTGAGGTTTTCTAAGACCGTGCCATTAAAAATATCCACATCTTGGTGGACAATCGCCAGACGACGACGATATCGAGCCACATCAAGGGTGCGAATATCTTGGCCATCCATCAGGATTTGGCCCGTATGGGGTTCAAAGTAGCGAAACAGTAGTTTGACTAAGGTGGATTTCCCTGACCCTGATCGCCCCACCAGGGCCACGGTCTGACAGGGCTGAACCGTAAGGTTGATATTTTGTAGTACGGGCTGGTTGGTATCGTAGCCAAAGCTAAGATTGCACAGCTCTAGCTTGCCAGAGAAGCGATAGGGATTGTCTTGAACGGCTTCCTGATTTAAGTTCGACGCATCAGCGCCACTCGGATGCTGCATAAATTCATGCAGTCGCAACATGGAGGCATATCGGCGAGCAAAGAATTCAGCCACCATGCTTAACGGCTCAATCTCGGCATAGGCCATACTGGATACCGTTAGGGTGGTGACAAAATGGCCCAGGGAAATATCCCCCCGCACCGTTGCCATTAGAGTCAACGTCAACACACCAAATACACAGCCTTGAACAATGGTTCGTTGCCAGGTAGCCAGTTTGACATAGCCTTTATGAATCCGAAAGAGCACCACCTGCATTTCTCGATCCAGTCGCTGTTGCTGACGGTCCAATTCAGCTGCTTCGGTGGCAAAGGCTTTGACGGTTTTGATATTAGTGATGATTTCCGAGGTCCGACTTTCGGTGTTTTCGATATAGCGATCGAGGACTTCTTCTCGCTTGATCAGTAATCGTAAGTCCCAAAGACTAAAGGTGAAAATAACGATAAAGGAAATCAGGAAGATAATGGCGATCGGCCAATCAATGAGCCAAATCACCAGAAAAATCCCCAATACCCGCATGAGTTTGGGAATAAATTGCCCTGCAATTTCAGGATAGGTCCAGGTATGGTTGGTGACACCCCGAGCGACTCGACCTGCAATTCGACCCGGATTGTTTTCGTCGTAGAAATCTAGGGGCAGGGTGAGGATTTTTTCCAGGACTTGACGAGTGCGATCGCGTTTTGCCCTTAACGGTATCGCCCAATGAAACCAGCCTCCAATCCAGGGCTGAATCGGTGCCCGCACTACGGTTACCAAAAAGATGATACCCAACAAGGTCCATAGGGACAGAGAACGACTGATGGGCAGGCGGGTGATGGCCGAAATTTGAGCAATAAAGGCTTGCAGCGGCGCATCCAAGGGTTGCCGAGACAGCACATTAAGAATTTGACCAATGGCGTAGGGAACCACCAGATCGATAATCTCAAACAGACTGGTGGCAGCAATGCTGAGCAAAGAAATCCCCCAGTATTGCCGATAGTATCGAACAATATCTTTGTAGCTGGCCATGATAGTGGAAACTGATCCTGCCGCGTGAATCTCGATTTATGCAGGCTCCCATTGCATACTACAATATAATACAAATTCCTGCATCATAATTTATCCTTGTTGTATATATGTGGCGAGTCCTAAACTGAAGGTACAATGAGCCAACAAAATTGGGACCTACAAAAATATGTCACTCCGACTGGCCAGTGCCCTTTTGACGAATGGTTTAGAACGTTAGACCTTCAAACTCAAGCAAGAATTGACGTCCGTCTTGATCGAGTCAAATTAGGTAACTTTGGTGATCATAAGAGTGTGGGAGAAGGCATTTATGAGCTGCGTTTCTTTTTTGGTCCAGGTTATCGGATCTATTTTGGTCGGCTGCAAGGGCAGATTGTGTTGTTACTGGTTGGTGGTTCGAAGAAACAACAGAATAAGGATGTCAAGGCTGCACAAAAGCTATGGATAACTTATCAGGATGAACTTAGAGGGAAGTGAACTGTGCCAATTAAAAGCTATCAAGATGATTTATTGATTAGACTCAAAAATGCGAACTATGCCGCAACATACTTAAAAACTGCTCTTGATGAAATGCTGAAAGACGGTAATACAGAAGCATTCTTACTGGCACTCAAAAATGTTCTTCAGGCCAATGGCAAGGTAAAAGACATCGCGACTGAAGCTGACATTACTCGCCATCATCTTTACCGTCTATTGTCAGAGGACGGCAGTCCAACGCTGGCAACGCTAGTTGCTGTCCTCAATGCAGTGGGCCTTTCAATTGATTTTAAACCCGCGCCAGAAGGGAATAGTTAGGCTACAACTACTGATAAGTTCGATGAGATTCTAAGTTCTTGGTTCACTGGCTTGATAATCTTTAGATCTCTAAAAATATTTTGCTTATCCGCTAATAAACTGATTTAGCAAGGTATTGGCTAGATGATTAGACATCACCCTAATTCCACCCAAAAGCATGCCGAAAGCGGCTAACTCAATGGCCTGTAGCTGTCGAGGTCGAGTTTGAGGGGTTGATTGAACAGGGCCATAAAGCGGAATAGCATTGGCGACAAAGAGGGTAAACATAGCTCCTCCAAAGCTGATCAATAGATTGCAAGGCAAGAGTGAGAAGGAATTCGACCCTCCTTAAAGTATTTGCATATTGTCAATAAGACGCAGCTGCAATTCACTCTTTGGATAACACTTCATTCTTTATACAAAGTCATAACGACTACGCATTAATTAAATCATACCCGTAATGAGTATGAATATGCAAGCCGCGATCTAGGTTTTTGGCTGGATAGCAAGGCTTCAAAGTGGGGTAAATGAGTAGTGGTGAAACAGAGGGTAAGCCGCATTGGTGTGCCTTTAGACCAGCGACACGAGGATTTCGTTTATCCTGAATAATGGGTCGAGTCGTTGTTTTGAGACGGGCTGCGACGCATCCACTGAGAGATCGAATTATGAAAAGAAGAGCCTTACTGAAGGTAGGAACAGCACTTATGGGAACAACCGATTTGTCCAATCTTTTACCCAAATGGTTGTCGAGCAAGGCCACGGCTGCCGAAGTCTTTGAAGTCACCAAAACAGAAGATGAATGGCGTCAAGTGCTTACCCCTCAGCAGTTCCACGTTTTGCGAGAAAAAGGAACTGAACGTCCTCGGAGTAGCCCCTTAGATAAGGAATATGGTGAGGGGCTTTATCGCTGTTCAGGTTGTGATTTGCCCTTGTTCACCTCAGAGACCAAGTTTAATAGCGGTACAGGCTGGCCTAGTTTTTATGCCCCGATTAAGGGTGCTGTAGACACCTCCGTTGATTTCGATTTGGTTTTACCCCGAACGGAAGTTCACTGCCATCGTTGTGGTGGGCATCTGGGACATGTGTTTAATGATGGTCCTCGCCCCACAGGCAAACGATATTGCATGAACGGCGTATCCCTCAAGTTTGTGCCGGGAGAGACGATCAGCTAGTAGGGCAATACCTTGTAGCTTCAAAAATCTGTAAGGTCAATCCTACTGACGGTCAAATTTTAGTTGGCAGGGGTCGAGCGAGCTAGAGGGACCAACAGCAGGCTACCTGAGTCTGAATTAAACCGCCAATATTGCTGATAGTGACGGAGAAAGTTTTGGCCCAGAATGCCGTCTACTTTGAGCACTTTGAGAATACTGGAGGACAAAATAATCACTTCCAAATCGCGGCGTTGGTGCTGATGCAGGGTGACAGAATTAAGTTGCGATCGCATCGCGTTTTCTAAACCACAGAAGCCCCGAATTTGGATCGGACTCAGGGTGGCCGCATCAAGGTTAAGGCGTGCTGCCACTTGCTCGGAAATAAACGTACTCTCTGCTGCCGTATCCAACAACACCCGAAACGGCCCTTGACCATTGATTTGGAGTTGGGCCACCATAACGCCGAGTTTTTTTTCTAAGGGAACTGCGGTTGCGATCGCATCTTTGGGAAGTGGCGTTGGTGGGAGCAAGCTCAGCGTTGACTTTCCTGGATGCAGGTATAAATCAAATTGGCTGAGAACATCCATCCCCAAGACCCCAGAAAGGTCTGCAGGAATCACGGTATTGGCAAACTGCAGTCCTTGTAACCCCTCCACCTGCACCTCTTGCAGTTGTAATGCGGGTAACTGATGCAGGGTGGCATCCAGATTAGGGCAGTCATTGCCCGCCACTGCAAACGCCAAACGTTGATTGGGAATAGGTTGTCCTTTTAAGTTCAGTGCGGTTACGACTGGAGTGGCAACCATCGACGTTGATGCGCCAGTATCCACTAGCCAACGGGTTGATAAACGCTGGAGCTGCCCATTTAAGGTGTAAACAGAGGTGCCTGGCAAAGCTGACAAGGGTAAGCGTGCCTGCCCTTTTATTCGCGGCGCGGGTACCTCTAAACCTTGTAATTGCACAATGGCCGATACAGAGGTTTTCTCTGATCGAGAGGCCAGAATGTGACTGATCTCAGTGGTCGGCCGATTCTCAGTCCCCTCATATTGAGGAAGGGATAAACCACTCGTACTTAAAGCTCCCCACATTAAAGTTGTGAACAGGAATCCCCATCGTCTGGGTCCTGTTGTTTGCTGTGAATGGTGCATTTGTGTTCTCAGATCGCTCAGCTGCATTGCGATGGATGCCTGAACACCCTTAGCAACGTCAAAAATGGGCCTTATCCAACGTAAGTTTTAGCGCTTCTTTTAGCCAAAAAGTTGTAATATTAACTTTCTTATCGTTTATTGACGTATATGATCGTTATAAGTAGAAATAAAATTCTGCTAATGTATTCATTCTCTAACCAATACACCGAATGAACATAGGTCGCTCTCTGCTTGAACTCCGGTTGGAAGACAGTTAAACCATGACAAGAAACAAAGTTTTCCTCACGTTAGTGCTATCCGTTACGGCGGGTCTGATCACCAGCGCTTTTGGATTCTGGAGTGTTACGGAGAAAGAGGCCTCTTCTTCTTCTTCTGCTCGCAACAATCCAAGTCAGCCCACTGGCCCCTCTTCAACGTTGAATCCCACGGATTTGCCTCAGTTTAAACCTGATATTGTGCTGGAAGATCCTAAAGCGGTTCCCCCCACATCCCCGGCTTCTCCTGTCCCCCGCCCCAATCCCGCCCCCATCACTCCACCACCGCCAGCAACACAACTCCCACCCACCCTTGCCACCTCGTCATATCCCCAACCGCGAGAGGCAAAAGCGGATGTTCATCCCACGAACTATGGTGAGCGATTTGCTGCCAATGTTCACGGACAAGCGGTTCAAAATAACTGGCTGATTGTGCTCCATGAGACGGTTGGCTCAGCCATGAGTGCTATTAACACCTTTCAAACGCCCCATCCCCGAGATGAGGATCAGGTCAGTTACCACGCTTTAATTTTTTTAGATGGCACGATTGTTTACCTTGTCCCACCTGAAAAACGAGCCTATGGTGCCGGTAATTCCGTATTTGTGGGGGCCAATGGTCCTGAAGCGGTACAAACCAATGCCAACTTACCAGCGTCAGTGAACAACTTTGCCTATCACATTTCGCTAGAAACGCCAGCGGATGGGAACCACAATGGTCCGGTTCACAGCGGCTATACAGAAGCCCAGTATCAATCACTGGCTTGGCTGATTGCTCGAACAGGGGTGCCGATTCAACGGGTCACGACTCATGCCAAGGTCGATCGCTCTGGCGAACGTGCCGATCCACGCAGTTTTGATTTTTCCAAATTTAGCGCCATGCTACAGCCCGTTACCAACCTGAATGCTTCAAACACCCCCCCTCAAAATTGAGAGCGGAGGATCGATCAGGCGATCAGGCGCTGATTGCCTGCCAGTCCTCATGGCTAGGGGGCCTGACACCTGCCGACAACAAGCGATACACTAACGAAGAGACAAATCATGTCGCCGACAGTGCTCGATTGCTGCCAGCACTAGGCCATTGATTCTGTTGGTTGTACTGCCAGATCCACGTTTCCCAACTGTAATGAACCATGTTCCCATCATCCGAACGGTGTCAGGGCTTCGGCATTTCTTGCATCGTTTTTCTCACTCTGCACAAGCGGTTGCAGTAGAACCGTCTAGCACGGTGATGGGTCAGGTTGGCTTGGTGCCGACGATGGGGGCGTTACATGCCGGGCATCTCAGTCTGATTCAACGGGCTCGTCAAGAAAATCAATGCGTGATTGTCAGTATCTTTGTCAATCCTCTTCAGTTTGCGGCCCATGAAGACTTGGCAGAATACCCCCAAACCTTGGAGCAAGACCAAGCCTTATGCCATGCGCAGGGTGTGGACGCCATTTTTGCACCCTCAGTAGACACCATCCTGGCTAAACCGCCACTCACTCAGGTCGTTCCACCTGCCTCGCTCACTGCACGACTCTGTGGCCCTCACCGTCCCGATCATTTCACCGGGGTCGCCACCATCGTTTTGAAATTACTAAATATTGTCCAGCCTGATCGAGCTTACTTTGGCCAAAAGGATGCTCAGCAGCTGGCGATTATTCAACGCCTGGTCCACGATTTGAATCTAGCGGTCACGATTGTTCCCTGTCCGCTGATCCGTGAGGCCACAGGACTGGCCTTCAGTTCTCGCAACCAGTACTTAAAGGTCCAAGAAGCACAGCAAGCCATGATCTTGCACCATAGCCTGCAAGCGGCTCAGCATACGTTTTACGGAGGGAGTTGCGATCGCAACTCTATTCTCACCACCGTTGCCCAAACCTTGGCTAAGGAACCTGAAGTTGAAGTGGACTATATCGATCTAGTGGATCCTGCCACCCTGCAACCCCTAGAACAAATCACCACTCAAGGACTGGTCGCTATTGCGGCTCGGGTGGGTTCGGCGCGCTTAATCGACAATATGATCTTGGATGCCCGGTTACCGATTCTAGCGATTGATGGGCCAGCGGGCGCGGGCAAGTCCACGGTGACTCGTCGCTGTGCTCAAGCCTTAGGCTTGCAATACCTAGATACGGGAGCGATGTATCGGGCGGTGGCTTGGCTGGCGCTAGAAAAACAGGTTGAAGTCTCGGATACTTTTGCGATCGCAGAGCTAGTAGAACAGTGCAATATCGAGCTAAAACCCCATCCCGATCCTCAACAGCCTCCCCAAGTCTGGGTAAATCAGCAGGAGGTGACTCAGGCCATTCGCACGCCAGAGGTGACGGCTCAGGTATCTGCGGTTGCCGCTCAATTCCCCGTCCGGGAAGCCCTCGTCAAACAACAACAACGCCTGGGCCGCCAAGGGGGAATTATCGCCGAAGGTCGCGATATTGGTACCCATGTCTTTCCCGAAGCCGGGCTCAAAATTTTCTTAACGGCTTCCATTGAAGAGCGAGCCCGCCGCCGCCAGCAGGACTTGCAGAACCAAAACTTACCCCCACAGTCTCAGACTGAATTGGAACAGCTGATTGCAGCTCGTGATCAACAGGACAGCCAACGCAACGTGGCCCCCCTGCGCAAAGCCTATGATGCGGTTGAACTTAATACGGATGGTCTCACTATCACTGAGGTGATTGATACCATCACTGAATTATATAGAGAGCGCTTTCCCCAAGTGGGTTAGTCTTCTAAGGCACAGTCCTAATCAGCACTAGAATTCAATGTTTTGTGAGTAGAAAATGCAGTGGCATCTGTCAGTCTTGTTTATTCTGAAACATAAACTTGCACACTGTGGAATGAACTCAAGAAATGTCAAACCGTATTTTAATTACTGGTGTAGGCCAGGGATTTGGGTATGAGCTTGCGAGACAATACGCTGAACAAAAGATCACTGTCTTCGGGTTAGTACGAAACCGACAGGACGCAGAGCGGCTCCAGTCTGAATTGAGTGATACGTTTCACCCTATCATTGGCGATGTGTCAGATGACTCAGTGATTGCAACAATCGACCAGGAGTTATCAAGACATTCCAACTCTCTTTCAATGCTAATCAATAATGCGGGTATTAGCGGCACTGCAGGGCCTCTTTTAGATGAAATATCAACAGATGAAGTCTTGAAACTAGTTAATGTTCATTGCTGTGGGGCAATCCGTTGTGTGCAAGCCTCACTAAAATTTTTAGAAAAAAGCAACGACGCGACTATCGTCAATATAAACAGTCGAGTCGGCTCTATACACAATGTATCTTCAGGCGCACTGGATGACATACCCCTTTCCTATGGGATTAGAATCGCAAAAGCCGCACAAAATATGTTTGCAGCCGGGATGTATAGAGAGCTTAAAGATAAGGGGATTGTTGTGTACTCAGTACATCCAGGAAGAATCAAAACGCGTATGGGTAGTATCGATGCCCATATGACAGCAGCAGAAGCGGCAAGACGTTTTATCTATTGGCTTCCAGAAATTAAAAAGAAGAGACGCTTTGGATACTTTGAAGCTGGCGCATCTGAGATAAATTTCTAACAAGGAGTGCAGCAAAACCACATAATACTTTTACCCTAAAATAAGGCCTTATTGGCGTCTTAAAAATCACCCACCTTATATAAGTACCCAGCGGGGACAAATGACGGAATCATTGATTTCTTTTGCTTCTGACAATCTAACTGAATCAATTTAGCCTGCATTATTCATGGTATTTTAAAAAATCTTCCAATGGCTGCCAACCACAAACTTGATCAATATGTTCTGGCTCAGCTTTAAGTGATAGATTTTTCTGTTTTAAAATCATTGGCAGTCTACCATATGCAGTTAAACGGCCTAGTAGCCACCCTGCTAAAAAACCTCCAATAACCTCAAGTAAGGTTAATTTGTAATTGTCTAGCCTATAAAGACTGAGGAAGGAAATAAGGGCCATTGTCGAAGTACTAGATCTTTAGCAGTTTGATTTAGCTTAATATTGACATCTTCTAGTTGCTCAGGGCTTGCGACTAATGCTCCTCTGTTTAGCAATCTATGAATTATCATATACCATTTAATTTACGCCTTTTGTCCGAGGTAAATTGCAATGAAAAAAGTAACTATTCCAGACAGAAGTAGTCAATCCCATTCATGTATTATTTGGCTATTTAGAATTATTTGCCTGATAAAAAACATTAGTAAGCTAGCAACGACGAGTAGCCAGCCATAGTGTTTAGCGCAGTTGAAAGTTCGGTGAATGGTTTTGATTAACAACGAAATACCCATTGAAAGCATGAAAAACATATTGATCAATGGTTCTATCAATGTAAATTCCAATAAATACGTCAATTCACATAAAAATTTAATTGTTTACCCTGTAGGTTATCGAGGTGCAACTATCAGAGAAGATGGAGAGAATTGAGGAAATGGTTGGAGTGTACCTGGATCGGGAGCGGGTGGCTCGGAGCTGGGGATGAAAGAGTTTAAAGTGAGTGCTTATGAATGACCATAAACTACGTAATATCTCTATCAGGGGAAATGACTAGAGATTTCTGTATGCTAATCAATATAAATCGGTGATAACGCTGTTTTACTCCTAATGGCTTTGCCTGATGATATAGAGGAACTCAGGAGCGAAGTACAGAAATCATGTTAACTAGTTTGTTGGCCGAAGCATTAGCAGTTACCTTTGATAACTTGAACATGACAGCGAGTATCTTGGAATGTGCAGAACAAGCCTCTGAAGACTTAAGCCCAGACGCACGACAAAGGTTAGGGCTGGTACATGCTGGACTAGCTCTTGCTATTCAAGGGATGGAATGTGAAGAGCTGCAGCAATTGATTCAGCAATCTGAAGCTTCATATGATTTTGAAGAGTTCTTGGCTAGTTGAAAAAATCCTGGGAGTGTACTTGGATCGGGATTGACTAACCTGGATCTGGGGTTGATAGCAACTACTGAATATGAAAGCATCAATCATTTTACTGATTATTGGTTTTGCATACAGCCTGTATGCGTCCTTTCTGGCATATCAAGAAACTAACGAAACTTGGATGCTATTTTTCCCTAGTTGGATTGATGCTAAGAGTGGGGTATCAAGCCGGATACGTTGGCACGGAAAGATAGCTTTCGCCATACTTTTCATAGGAACAATTCTCTTTTTGCTATAAAAAGGCAGCTTTTAGCAGGGGGTATGTCCCTTCAAACGAGCTTCATCCAGGAGAAACCATTGAGCGGGTTGAGGAGATAGTGGGAGTGTAGTTGGATCGGGGGCGGGTGGCTCAGATCTGGGGGTGAGGTATCTGGGTGCTTTATGCCAACTCTTGGAGATTCCTTCTATTGCTAAGTTTATAGGGTGCGCACTCCCTCACGCAGTTTTACTCTCTCTAGTTTTACCGGGATAGGTTTGTAGGTGAGTTTAGATACCACTAAAAATGCTATGAGGCCAACTACAGGACTAATTAGAGTTGGGAATCCGTCAAAATCGCTAGTGAAGAGACTATTGGGGATGTGAAACAGCGTATTCTCAATACCAAACATGGTTGGCATCAAAGAGAAAAGAACTAGCCTGGTGATCGAGCCTGCAAAGACACAGGCTAAAGCTCCTTGACGAGTGGAGTAAGACCAAAATAAACCACCTAACAGAGGCACGACTAGGCCTGCGAACCCCAAATCGAATCCTAGCAACAACAGCACGCCTGTCTGTGGTACTCGTAGCCCCAAGAACACACCCAGCAGAGTGATCACAAGTGACATTAGTCGAGTTACTAAGAGGAGGCGATCACCGCCACCGCGTCCATGAGCAGCGCCCTGATGAATTCCAAATACATTGTGAGCTAAGACCGAAGAGGTACCCAGTATTGCACCATCCGCAGTGGAGAGAGATGCTGACAAAATAGCCACTAGAACCAGTAATCCCAACGCTGGCGGCACCACATTTTGCAGTAGAGCAAATAATATCGGACCATCAGCTACCACATTAGCCCCTTCAAGAATACTGTTAGCTGACAAAGCAATGACTGAAAAGGGAATACCCACAATTAAAGTACCAGCAGAGGCAACATAACAGGCTCTTCTAGCTGTTTCTGGACTTTCTGCTGCAAAAATTCGGGCCATAAAATCTATCGCGACCATATTGCCGAACCCTAATGCCAAAAGGCTAGCCCAATTAACAGCTGCGCCTGAACCAATTGAAGTCAATTGTTCCAGGGCTAGAGGGCCAGTCCCTGGAACGATATCTAAGCTAAAGTTAACCAGTACAAATGCGAGCAAACCCAAAGCACCCACCAAGGCAATCAAGATTTGCATTGCATCCGTATATGCCACAGCGAAGAGCCCCCCAGAGACGGTATAGGCAAAAACCAGAGCTGCTAGCAAAGTAATACCCCCAACGTAGCTCGTACCTAAAAATGTCTGGAACATGAAACCACCAGCAACGAGATTACCTGCCAGGAGAAACGAAAAACTAATAGACATAATGCAAGAAGCCATGAGTTCTACTCGTCTGCCATACTTAACTCGATAGAAATCGGGGATGGTAATTAACCCCATACGATTCATCGGTTTAGCCAAAAAAGTTCCGGTTAAGAACAGACATAGAGATAACCCAATAGGCAAGGCAGCTCCAGCCCAAAAGCCAAATTCTGCGGATAAATCGGTATTACCCAATGTGGCATTAGAGTCTACAGATTGTGCCATTAGAGTAGCGGCAGCTAATGGCAATGCTAGCCCTCTTCCAGCCACCAAAAAATTCACGCTATCGCCTTTAATTTGCTGAGAAGCCCAGACTCCTATACCCAGTGTTCCTAGGAGAAATATAATAATCCCCCAGGAAAAAACTGAATGTTCCATTGATTGATCTCCAGAATAAATATCGAAACCCCATACTCAACAGTGAATAAAGGCCCAAGAAAATTGATGACCAAGGTAAAGGTCAACAGAATTCTCCTGGGCTTTTATCCCTCTGTGAACCAGAGTAGGTCGTGTTTAGGCTTTGGCTGGCTGCATCTCTTGGACCACACACTCAGCTTTCAGGCTGAGTTGAAACCCTAGATGCAAAAATATAAATTGTTTTGTCTTAGAGCTAATAACTAATAAGTGATGAATAAAAGATGTTTGTTTTTAATTATTACTTAAATTAGGTACTAGCTTTATAAATTAATATCATTAAAATGGAGGGGCAATCGTATCTTTTGATACGATTGCCCCTGATGATGGAGTTTACATGAACAGTTAGCCTATTAAGGTTTTTGTAAAACCTGCTTGTTTTTTAAGTTGAAATTTGCTCGAAGAAGATAGCGATTTTAATATTGTGGTTTAATCCAGATTTTTGCCAGAGTAAGCCATATTGAGTTGAGTACTTGCTAATCGGTGTGATGCTCCTGCAACCAGTCCACCAGATCAGCAGGTTCCGTGAAGTTGAGCAGAGCTTCAATCTGATCCAAGGATAGTGATTGAAGCTGCGATCGCAACTCTGGAGCAACGTCACCAATGCGACGATTGAGCTGACGGAGAATGAGAGATTACTCACCTTTAAGCTTCCTGGTAAACCTTTGTTTGCTTGAGTTCACTTAAGCCCAACAAGCTTTCTATTTATTTACACCTTCTCTGACAGATGAATAATTATCGATGGTATAACAATGAAACCGCCGAATTAGTAATTTAAATTACTAAAAATTGCAGTAAAAGATTTGCAAAAATGGCATGGAACAGCTAAAAAGTTGGAAAAAGATTAGTTTTCCACTCAATCGAGAGTCTCCACTACGTTTTATTCTGATTGTTCTCTTTGTTCTGCAATTATTGGTTTCTGTGAGTTTGGTCGGCTATTTGTCTCTGCGTAACGGAGAAAAAGCGATAGAAGACTTAGCCAATCAGCTGATGTCAGAAATGGGAGATCGAATTTCTGAACGACTCAGTATATATCTGTTGACCCCTCATCATGTGAATCAACTCAATGAAGATGCCCTAGATATGGGGCAATTAAAACTCAATGATCTCCAGAGTATGGAACACCATTTCTGGCGACAAAGCCAAGTTTTTGAGCTAATTAGCTATATTCAATTTGGTAATACTCAAGGTGAGTTTGTAGGGTTAGCTGTAAATGATGATGGCTCCCTGACGTACCAAGTGACAGAATCGACCGGAACACTGCTGACCTACAGTATTGATTCTCACGGAAATCGCAAACAGCATCTGAAAACAGCCCCTAATTTTGATGCCCGTCATCGTCCGTGGTATATCGTACCTCAACAGGCTGATAAACCTGCCTGGACAGAAATCTATACTTGGGTGAGTCCACCAACGTTAGCTATTACTTTAGGTCAGCCCTATTATGATGCTCAAGGAAAATTTCAAGGCATTTTAGCCACTGATCTGACTCTTGCTCAAATTAGTGATTTCTTGAAAGGGGTGAGACTTAATGAATCTGGCAAGACTTTTATTTTAGAACGGTCTGGCAACATCGTTGCGACTTCATCAGATGAATTGCCATTTGTCTGGCATAATAATCATCCTAGCCGCTTGATGGCCATCCACAGCGAAGATGATATCGTACAGGCGACTGCTGCTTATCTTGCAGAAAAAGAAGGTGGGCTGCACAAAATTAGTGCTAGATACCAAACTCGAGTCTCGATCAAGGGCCAGCGATATTTTTTACAAGTAATGCCTTTGCAGGATCAGCATGGATTGAACTGGCTGAGCGTTCTGGTGATTCCTGAATCAAGCTTTATGGCTCAGATAGATGCCAACACCCGAACAACGGTTGTACTTTGTTTGTTAGCTGTAGTTTGTGCCACATACTTGGGAATTTGCACTGCAAGCTGGATAGCTAAACCTATTCTGCACCTCAGCCAAGCTAGTCAAGCGATCTCATCTGGAAAATTTGATCAAATCTTTTCTGTCAAAGGGTTTCGGGAAATTGGTGTTCTACAGCGCTCCTTTAATCGCATGACCCAAAAGCTACAAGCCACTTTTTCAGATTTGGAAGCTGCCAATCTTGCGTTAAAGAACGAGATTGTTGAGCGACAACGGGCTGAAGAGCAGTTTAAACATTTGGCATTTCACGATCCTTTGACGGGATTTCCCAACCGTGCCTTTTTCATGGAGCAATTGGAAAGAGCTGTTCAGCAAGTGCAGCGTCATCCCGACTATTTATTTGCAGTGCTGTTTATTGATTTAGATCGCTTTAAGGTCGTCAATGACAGTCTCGGTCATCAAGTGGGAGACCAGTTATTGGCTGCGATCGCACATCAGCTTCATTGTCTAGTGAGAGCCACTGATATTGTTGCTCGGCAAGGAGGAGATGAGTTTGTCATTCTTTTAGAGCCCATTGAAGATATCAATGATGCAATGCGAGTTGCTGACCGGATTATACAAGAATTGAACTCTCCCTTTGATTTGGGTAATCGGCAAATCTTTACCTCAGCTAGTATTGGTATTGCTTTCAGTTCCCCAGACTATACACACGGGACAGATATTCTTAGAGATGCAGATATCGCTATGTATCGGGCGAAAAGTCGAGGGAAAGCTTGTTTTGAGATTTTTAATGAGCGTATGCACACGCAAGCTATGGAACGGCTTCAATTAGAAAATGATTTGCGCCAAGCCTTACCCCTCAATCAACTCCAGGTGTTTTATCAGCCCATTATTAATATCCAAACCGACAAATTAGTTGGGTTCGAAGCCTTAGGACGTTGGCTTCATCCAGAGCGGGGATTTATCTCGCCGTTGGAGTTTATCCCCGTTGCCGAAGAAACAGGGTTGATTGTGCCTCTAGGAGAATGGATTTTGCAAACTGCTTGCCAGCAGATGGCAGCCTGGTTACTAAGGTACCCGTCTACGATTCCCTACACGATGAGTGTGAACATGTCGATTAAGCAGCTCATAGATCCGAATCTGCTCCCTAAAATTGATCAAGCCTTAGCCCAGTCAGGATTACAGGGTCATCAATTATCGATAGAACTGACTGAAAGTATTTTGATGGAAAATGTGATTGAATTAAACGTAATTTTGAATCATCTAAAAGCAAGAGGTATCCAACTTTGTGTTGATGATTTCGGAACAGGCTATTCCAGTCTCAGTTACCTCCATCTATTTCCATTCAACACTATCAAAATTGATCAATCTTTTATTGCTCGAATTGGTGCTCAAGGAGGGAACCAAGAAATTATTGAAACGATTATTCATCTTGCCGATCTGTTAGAAATGGATGCCATTTCCGAGGGAGTTGAATCTCAGCAACAACTCAACTATCTGGTGGAGTTATCCTGTCAGAAAGCTCAGGGCAACTATTTCTCTCAACCTTTATGTGCTAAGGAAGCTGAATTATTTTTTTATAATAACCCCCAGTTCCTTCAAGTTCACTGAGTCGATTTAAGAAGATTTCGAAAATATTTAAATCTAATTGAAAGGCAACTAAAATCAAGCATAAAAATGGCTAAAGACTTTATGGATACAGCTTTCGCCTCTAAGAGCTGATTCCTAAACAGACACTAAAGTTGCTAATCGATGTGTGAGCAGTCGAATAAAACAGCCATAAATCATGGTTTCACTCGTTTCTGGATAGAGTTCGTAGTCCTTCCCCAAATGACGATAGCGATTCAGCCAGCCAAAACATCGTTCAACAACCTAGCGTTTGGGCAATACCTGAAAGCCTTGGGTCTCTCTCTTGCTCACCACACACTTGCCGTGAGTTATAAGTATTTCTGGTGTATGAGGCCGTAGATAAAAAAAGGCGTATCCTTCTGGACAAGCAAACGTACAGAGAGAATACACCATGACTCAAGA
>NZ_JANQOY010000190.1 GCF_028285565.1 Acaryochloris sp. IP29b_bin.148 | reverse complement strand
CAATCCTCCCCCTACCAAGCGTAATGAAGCACTATCAGACAAATCTCCGACTCCAGAAGAAGTCACCTACATCTCAACGATTGCAACCGTCGATGCATTCGATGAAGAAGAACTTAAGCTTTTAGTCGATTGCTGTAAATATGTGGATATCACTCCTCGTACTGGGAAAAGGCTAATCAATATCTATAAAATTCTGCAAATTATTTGGAAAACTAGGCACAAAGAGAAAAATCACCCTCTCCCCTCTAATCAAAAGAAACGAGTCGTGATGTCATTCCTCGCCTTATCAGGCAGATACCCCGACTTTATGCGCAGTCTCTTTGACGAAATCGATATGCTCTTGGAGCAAAAAACCTTTGCCTCCAACAATGGAAAGATACCAGAAAATCCTTCTATCCAGTTGCCTCTATCAGAAGTCCTGCAAAAGCTCAGCCCCAAAAGTGCTTCCAACAATACTCATGATTCTCATACCAGAAGAGAATGGGCTCGCTTCTCCACTGACATTGAACATATGGTAGCCGACTCTACTACCCAAGCCACAGCCCCTATCCTGACCTTAGATCGCAGAACCTTTTCTCTGATGCTTTCATTCTGCTTTGTGGGAGATCTTGGCTATGACCCAGATGATCAGCCAATCAACTATCCATCAATTCAAACCAGCCCCAAGAATCTCAATGGGCCAGAGGGAAGACTATAGAACTTATTGCTAGCTGGAGCTATGTTTATCGCAGTTGCTGTGCAGCCGTGATAAGCTGCTGCGTTTTGTTGATATTGACTTGGTCCTGGCGATCGAAGGGAACGGCCAAAACCTGGAGAAATCCTTCGGCGATTGAGGGAGGCTGGGCATTGAGGTACTGGGCATAGGTAAGAATCACGTCTGGGGGAACTTGGTGCGATCTAAATTGGTTGCGGTGGATGCAGGTTTGGACAGAGGTGGTGAGCTGCCAGCCTAGCCATTGGATACCGGGAGGGCGATAGCGCTGTAAGAAATCAAGTCGCCACTGGGCTTTGGCATTGGTGGCGTCATAAATCACGGGATGCTGAGCCTGGATGGCCTGGTCGAACTGTTGGTGGATAATGGCTTCGATCTCTGCCCAAGTGCCTTGAATGGATGCATCACCATAAAGTTGTTTGCGAATGTGATCCGGGCAAATCCAGACACTATGGGGATGAAGCTGGGTTAATATCTGGGCAAAGGTAGATTTTCCAGCACCCGGAGGGCCAATCAGAAAATGACAGAGTCGTTCAGCCATAGGAAATTTAGCTTTGACCTAATCGGGCCACCAATAGTCTATTCCAGAGCTAGTGTTTCTAGCTGGGCTTGTCCCTACCCATCAAGAGGTAAGCACTATACTGGACTTAATTCTCTCTAAACGTTGGCCCATGTAGTTCACAGTTAAAATTTCCGGTTTAGGAATATTGCTAAAAATGACCGTCCAAATTCTGCGAAAGAAATTCACGGTGGGACAGTATCACCAGATGATTGAGTCTGGCATTTTGACTGACCGGGACCATGTGGAACTCATTCAGGGAGAAATTATTGAAATGTCGCCCGTTGGCAGGCACCATGCCGCCTGTGTAGATCGACTTAATGAGCTATTGGTCTTAAAGCTATTCCGAAAAGCATTGATTCGAGTGCAAAGTCCTATTCTCCTGAGTGATAACTCTGAACCACAGCCAGATATCTCTATTCTGCAACGGAGAGAAGATTTTTATAATGCAGAACATCCCACGCCTGCTGATATTTTTGCCCTGGTAGAGGTGTCCGATAGCACCATTGAGTTTGATCGGGACGTGAAGGTTCCTATATATGCTCGGGAGCAGATTGCTGAGGTTTGGCTGGTTAACCTAAACAATACCCAGATTGAGTGCTATCGCCAGCCCACAGCTAACAGTTATCAACAATGGCAAGTCTTTAATCTGGGAGAAAAGTTTAACTTTCAAGCATTTCCTGATGTTCCTATACAGGTTAGTCAGGTCTTCGGATAGAGCCAAATTTCCCTCTCAGGGATTGAAACTTTTCAGAACAGCAAAACGGATCGCAATGCAACAAAGTCGAGTCCCAATGATGCTGAAAACTCCTCAGGGCATAAATTAGCCAAGACTAATGCCATCAATATAGACCTACGCTAAGGCCCAACATCCTTAAATTACAGCCCTGATGTCCCATTTATACCAATGCCAGCGCCGAATTGAATGTGGTGCTAGGACGCATAGCTCTGCTGGCTTTCTCCCTATCAGGATGATAATAGCCATCCATCTCTACAGGGTGACTCTGAGTTGCATTGAGTTCAGCCATAATTTTGGCTTCATTGTCACTGAGGTATTGGGTAAGCGTTGCAAAGTGGGCTTTGAGTTCAGCATTTTTATCTTGTGCCGCTAGGGCTTGTGCCCAATACAGGGCCAAATAAAAATGACTGCCGCGATTGTCTAATTCATTAACATGACGGGATGGAGATTTGCCCTGTTCTAAGTATTGACTGTTGGCCTTGTTCAAAGCTTCAGCCAGAATCAGAGCCTTCTCATTATTAGTCTTGCGACCTAAATCCTCTAGGGTAACGGCCAAGGCTAGAAATTCGCCCAAGGAATCCCAACGGAGATGACCTTCTCTGAGAAACTGCTGCACATGCTTGGGGGCAGACCCACCCGCCCCAGTTTCAAACAAACCGCCTCCTGCCAACAACGGCACAATGGAGAGCATCTTGGCACTTGTTCCCAACTCTAAAATGGGGAATAAATCGGTTAGGTAATCTCGTAAGACATTGCCCGTGACCGAGATAACATCTTGACCGGCTTTGATCTGTTCACAGGTGAAGCGCATAGCGTCCACAGGGGACAGAATTTTGAGATCTAGCCCCGTTGTGTCGTGGAGGGATAAATAATGCTTGACCTTGGCAATCAGGTTGGCATCATGGGCACGATTGGCATCCAGCCAAAATACAGTAGGTGCCCCCGTCGCTGTAGCCCGATTAACCGCTAGTTTAACCCAGTCTTGGATCGGCAAATCTTTGGTTTGGCACATGCGCCAAATATCCCCTGCTTCTACCTGATGTTCTAGGAGAACTTGTCCAGTGGAATCGACTACCCGTACTGTTCCGGTGGTGGGGATTTCAAAGGTTTTATCGTGGGAACCGTATTCCTCCGCTTTTTGGGCCATCAACCCGACATTGGAGACGTTTCCCATTGTGGTCACATCAAAAGCCCCGTATTCCTGGCAAAAGTTGATCATGGCCTGGTACATCGTGGCGTAGCACCGATCTGGAATCATAGCTTTGGTGTCATGGAGGGTGCCGTCTGGTCCCCACATTTGGCCAGAGGTGCGAATGGCCGCCGCCATAGACGCATCAATAATCACATCACTGGGAACATGGAGATTGGTAATCCCTTGATCCGTGTTGACCATTGCCAGGTGGGGACGATGCTGGTAAGTGGCTTGTAGATCGGCTTCAATTGCCGTCCGTTGATCATCCGGCAATTGCTGGATTTTGGCGTAAACATCCCCGAGACCATTGTTGGGGTTCACACTCAGCTCTGCAAAGGTGTTGGCATATTTCTCAAACACGGCTTTGAAATACACGGTAACCGCATGCCCAAACAGAATGGGATCGGACACCTTCATCATCGTTGCTTTGATATGGAGAGACAGGAGCAGCCCTTCTGCTTGAGCAGCATCGATCGCTTGCTTGTAGAAGGCACGCAATGCCTTCACCTGCATAACGGCAGCATCGATCACTTCTCCTGCTAGGACGGGGATATTTTCCTTGAGGATGCTTTTGGAACCATCCTCTGCCACTAACTCAATTTTGAGGTTGCTTGCTGTGGTAACGACCTGCGATCGCTCACTGGCATAAAAATCCCCATCCTCCATATGGGCCACATGGGATTTAGAATCGGCAGTCCATTCTCCTACTGAATGCGGGTGTTTTTGGGCGTATTGTTTAACGGCTGCGGCGACGCGTCGATCCGAATTGCCTTCTCGCAAGACAGGATTGACCGCACTCCCCAGCACGTTGGCATATCGGGCTTTAAGGGTTGCCTCAGCATCTGTTTGCGAGTTAGCAGGGTAGTCAGGAACCTTGTATCCTTGCCCTTGCAGCTCTTGAATTGCTGCGGTGAGCTGGGGAATAGAAGCGCTAATATTTGGGAGCTTGATAATCGTGGCATCAGGAGTTTTTGCCAGCTGCCCCAACTGGGCAAGCGCATCAGGTTGTCGCTGTTCTTCGGTTAAATAATCAGTAAAATTAGCAATAATGCGCCCTGCCAGGGAAATATCGCTGGTTTCAATCGCAATACCTGCAGCACCTGTGAAAGCTTTGATGATCGGTAGGAAAGAATACGTTGCCAACGCTGGCGCTTCATCCGTCAAGGTGTAGATGATTTTCGAGCGGGGAGGGGTCATATCTCTTCCTACGTAATTGCAATCCTGGGGCGAGTGGGGTCGCCAGCCCTGAACAGGCTTATCCTGATGGAGTATACCAGGTGTCTTTACCTCCAATTTGTCCTATGCCCCGTTTGGCGATAGACGCCAGATCTACCCCGACCTCAAATGCTGGACTGCAAACTTTGCGCATTATATTTGGACCGTGATGCTGATGCCCTAGATTGACGGAGGAATTGATTATGCTTGTTGCCTGCAATACAAATGGCGTAGGCTGATTGTGGAAGAGGAATGCAATCGTCCTCTCTTGAGGGTAAGCTTCAGGTCTAATCGCTCCGATACGATTAAACTGCGCACAACGTGTTCTAGTGGGGGAGAACAAGACAATGGGATATCCTGTCACTTTAATCCGCGATAGTGGGGTAGAGGCAGAGGTGACCAATGCCACCCAAATCGTCCTTGAGGCCACAGGCGTAGACTTTAACTGGCAGATCGTAGATGTGGGAACAGCGGTCATAGACCGATATGGAACGCCTTTCCCTGACGCTGTTTTAGAGTCGATTCAAAAAACTAAAACGGTTCTCAAAGGCCCCATTGCCCTCCCCCTGGGTCAAGATGGTCTGGCGGCCCAGGTGGAACTCTGCCAACAGCTTAATCTTTACGCCCATTTGCGTTCGGCAAAATCTATAGCTGGTATTCAAAGCCGTTTTTCTGACATGGACTTGGTCATTGTGCAGGAAAATACCGAGGATTTTTATGCAGGGATTGAATTTGAACGAACGACCATCGAAGCTGCAGATGCGCGGTCTGTCCTATCCAAGCTATCAGGTCAGCATATCCGTGAGGACTCAGCGGTGGGGATAAGGACCATTTCGGTCAAAGGATGTGGCCAGATTATCGAATTTGCATTTAACTATGCCCAAGCGAATGGCCGTCGGCAGGTTACGGCTATCCATCAGGCCCATCAGAGGACCGCAACGGATCGCTTGTTTCTGGACATTGCCTGTGAGGTAGCGAAGGAATTTCCCGATATCAAATTTGAGGATCGAAGATTAGAGACCGCCTGTCTGCAGTTAATGCAGACGCCTAACCACTTCGATGTGCTAGTGATGCCGAATTCTTACGGCGATCTACTATTCAGTCTTTGTGCGGGGATATCAGGAGGATTGGGGGTTGCACCCAATGCCTTTATTGGCGATGAGTATGCCGTGTTTGAATCCGCTGCTCCCCCCTGTGCTGGCGATCCGACAGCGTTAATTTTATCAGGAGGGCTAATGTTGCAACATTTAGGAGAACAGAAAGCCGCCCAGAAGTTGCAAAAGGCCGTAGAAGCCGTGATCGCAGCCCAAACCCACGTTACAGCTGATTTAGCGTCTATGGGAACGGAACCGGTTGGCCCCCAAGCCATGGCCCAAGCCATCGCCGAAGCCATGGTCTAGCGAGTTAAGCCCCCATGCCTGAATAATGTTTAATGCCTCGTCGCCAGAGCCAGCGGTTAATCAGAAGCCCCAGACCACACCAAGCCAGCATAATAGCAAACCCTTTGGCGACGGGGGTAGGAATTCCCACCAAAAGACTGACCGGGAAATAGATGAGATAAGGGAAGGGAGTCCACTCGACCACGTTCCGCACGGCGTCTGGGAATAAATCTAGGGGAGCAATCATTCCCGATAGGAACAGATAGAACAAAAACCATAGCTGTTCAATGGCAGTGGCCCGTTCAACCCAAAAGGCAAATAGGGCAAAGGTGTATTGGATAATAAATCGCAAGGTAAAGGCTAAAACAATGGCTAAAATCCCCCCGATTAAGCCCATCAAATTAGGCCACCAAAAAGCTTGGGGATAGAGAATAAAGAATAGAATTACCAAGCCAGTAGAAAAGGGGAGCCGAGCCAATCGTTCCGAGGCGTGACCCGCCACATGATGCCAAACTGGATCGATGGGTTGCAGCAGCCGTGGCGACAGCTTGCCTTCCACCACTTCTCGTTCAAAATCCCAAATAACCCAGACGATGGTGAATTGGCGGACAACAAAGACAGCAATAAAGTAACGAGCAAAATCTAGCGCCGTCAGTGAGAATTGTCCCCCTGTGGCGGCTTGAGACCAAACTCCCATCATGATTAGGGGTAAAGAATTGGCCAAGACCCAAAGGAGGAGTTCGGCTCGATACTCCAACATATAGGCGTAATAGACCACCAGAAAGGCTTTGATTTTACGAAAGAGAGCGGTCATGTGACTTTGCCAGATTGAAAGACTCGGCCAATAATTTCTTCAATCGGAGGGTCGGTAATGGTTAAATCGAGGACTTGCAGATTCGCCAGGATTTTGGAAACGGTGGGAGTGAGGTCTGCTCGGCGAACGAGTAAGCGAACTTCCCGCCCAGTCACTGCCTCGACTTCGCCATATTTCTGTAGATCTGCTGGGTCGGGTGGCTGCACCAGTTCTAATTTAACTTCTCGGTAGGGGGCAAATCGGCTCATCAGCTGGTTTAGAGCACCGTCGTAAATCAGTTGGCCTTGGTGAATCAGCAGCACGCGATCGCACAGTGCCGTAATATCTGCCATATAGTGACTCGTCAATAGAATGGTGGCATTGTAACGCTGGTTATATTCCTTCAAAAACTCACGTACACTCACCTGAGCATTGACATCCAGCCCTAGGGTGGGCTCATCCAAAAAGAGGACTTGAGGATGATGCAGTAGTGCTGCTAACAGCTCTGCCTTCATCCGCTCACCCAAGGACAGTTTGCGGACGGGCTGGGTCAGCTTGCCTCTTAAGGCCAACATGTCTGATAACTCATCCACGCGATACTCAAATTCACGACGGCTGATCTGATATACGGCAGCATTAATTTTTAGCGAATCCAGCGCCGGTAAGTCCCACAACAACTGCTGTTTTTGTCCCATAACCAGCGTGATTTTTGTCAGGAATTTGGCGTGGCGCCGAAAGGGAATATGGCCTGCCACCTGCACTTGCCCCCCTGAAGGGTGAATCAGGCCCGTGAGCATTTTTAAGGTTGTGGTTTTACCCGCACCATTGGGGCCTAAAAAGCCAACCACTTCGGCGGGGTCAATCTGAAAGCTAACCCCTTGCACGGCTTTGACGAGACGGTGTTGACGTTGAAAGAAGTGAGATAAGGTGCCTTTGAGTCCAGGTTCCTTGACGGCAACGGGATACACCTTATCGAGATGGTCGCAAGTAATAATGGTCATACCCCTACTGTAGACAACAACCGCATCGGTGGCTTGCTGTTAAAGATTGGAGGGCAATCCTTGTTCAGGGGCATCGGCCAGAATTTGCAAAATACTTTGCTGGACAAGGGGATGGTTGAGCATTTGCGTATGTTTAACGGGCAGCATCAGGGTGCGATAACCTCTGGTCGGTCTTTGACCATCGCACTCACACGCCTGCATCTCCCTTAAGGTGAGAACACCATCATTCACCTCATTGCCAAAGAAACTCCAGGGTCCCCTGGAGCCCGCCGTTCCCGCGATAATCGTATGGGGAATCTTTAAGGGAGAGAGTTGCTGATAAAAGCTAGGGCTGGCTAAATTCTGGAGGCATTCCCCAGTAAAGGGCGACCAGGGACTCAACCGCTGAGAAAGTTGAGCAATGCGTGGGGATTGGTTAGGCGGCCCCAACAGAATGACGGGGGCAGGCGTTAGATCTGCCATGGTCGCGAAAGCGGACCGCACCAATACCGCACCTAAGGAATGGGCCACGATACCATAACGATCCGCTTCTAGCTCGACCAACTGCTCCTGCAAGCGACCAATAATCTGGGCATAGGACTCCACTAAGGACGAATATCCAAATAGCTCAGTCCGATACCCTGATCGCTGCAGAAACTGAGAAAGTCCAAAAACGGACAGGGGCGAACGCCCCAAACCGTGAATCAGTAGAACTCTCATCAACGGAAGCTAGCGACTTGGGCTAAATCAGAAACAATAGCGCCGAAAGGGGATTGACCCACCTTACTCATGAACGAGCGGTACAGTATAGCCAGCATCCTCAATGAGTTTATCCCGTTTGGCAGAATCTAAATCTTCTTTCATCATTTCAGCGACGAGTTCTTCAAAACTTACTTTTGGCACCCATTGTAGTTTTTCTTTGGCTTTCTCAGGACTTCCTAGAAGCGTATCCACTTCTGTGGGGCGATAGTAGCGAGGATCAACAGCAACAATACAATTCCCGTCTTGATCAAAACCTTTTTCATGTAGCCCTTCCCCTTCCCATCGAATTTGAATGCCGACTTCTTGACAGGCAACGGTGACAAAATGGCGCACGCTGTATTGTTGGCCCGTGGCAATTACAAAATCTTCGGCTTGGTCTTGCTGAAGCATCAGCCACTGCATTTCCACATAATCGCGAGCATGTCCCCAATCCCGCAAAGAGTCCATATTGCCCAAGTACAGACAGTTTTGTTTGCCCAGGTGAATGCGGGAGATCGCCCGGGTGATCTTCCGCGTTACAAAGGTTTCACCCCGTAAGGGAGATTCATGGTTAAACAAAATGCCATTGCAGGCATACATGCCGTAGGCCTCACGGTAATTGACTGTGATCCAATAGGCATAGAGTTTAGCGACTGCATAAGGAGAGCGAGGGTAAAAAGGGGTTTTCTCCGTTTGGGGGATCTCTTGCACTAAGCCATACAATTCTGAGGTTGAGGCCTGATAAAACTTAGTTTTTTTCTCCAACCCTAAGATACGAATGGCCTCTAAGAGGCGTAATGTTCCCAGTCCATCGGCGTTTGCGGTATATTCGGGGGTGTCAAAGGAAACGGCCACATGGCTTTGAGCCGCCAAATTGTAAATTTCATCGGGTTGCACCTGCTGTACGATCCGGATGAGATTCGTCGAATCGGTTAAGTCGCCATAATGCAGGAAAAACCGCCGATTGGGTTCATGGGGATCTTGATAGAGATGATCAATGCGATCGGTATTGAATAGCGAAGCCCGTCTTTTAATCCCATGAACTTGATAGCCTTTTTCCAACAGCATCTCTGCCAGATAGGCTCCATCTTGACCCGTAATGCCTGTGATCAGAGCAACTTTTGCCATGAAATTTATCCTATATTATGTTTCTTAAACGAACTGCCAACACCTAGAGCTGCAGTGCTTTTGAGCTGCAGTCACTCTAATATCAACCCCCTAGACCACTTCATCATTGGGGCTTTTGGAGGGTTGTATTTTGATAATAATGCTGCAAAATCTGCTGGTAGGTTTTGCCTTGCTGGGCCAGTGCCAAAGCCCCCCATTGACTCATGCCTAAGCCGTGACCATGACCTCGGCCTTGGATCGTAAATCCAGTAGGCTTACCCGGCACCGATGGGGATTGACTAGCCATGAGATCGGAGTGAGGGGCAACCTGAAATAAAGTACTTTTTAGCTTTAATTTTTGGCGAAACTCTCGCCCCTTCATAATTTTTGTTCCTTGGTCTCCCACTAGTTTGATCATCTTCACCCGACCATGAGCCGTCGTCTCCTGTGGGGTCATTGTCAAAATATTACCCAAACCAGGGAGTTGTTCTTTCAGTTGTGCTTGAGAAAAATCAATGGACCACTGAAAGTTAGGTGCCGTTTGGTCAAAGTCTGGCACACCTCTTAAGTAGGGAATCACACCACTGAAGACCTGTTCTGAATTTTCAGTGTGGCCACCAGAGTTAGCATGAAATAAGGCTTCAATCACTTGACCTTGATAGGCCAGGATCTGTCCAGCAGTGGTTCTGACGGCAGACCGCGTACTTTCAGCCTCACCCTCAATGCCACCATAAACTTGGTCCTTCGTCGTATTGACGAGGTCATACAGAGGATTTTTCTGTTTACTGCGCCGATACAACGCGAAGGAGCGGGCCGCAACGGCTTGGGCTTTCAAGGCTTCCTGTGGCCACGTTCTCGGCATTTCTTTGCCAATCACGCCAGCTAAATAATCTTCCAAGTCAATTTCGTTAATCACAGCAATCCCCTGGGCCGTGGTGACTAATCGAACTTGACCTCGGTACCAACGGTCTTTGATATAAACAAATCCACCAGCAGAGGGTTCAACGGAAAGTTGCCAGGCTCTTTGACCAAAGTAGGTGACGGCACCCGGCGTGGATTGAGCAAAGAAGCCCTCTAAGGCTGGTAAAGTGCCCACAGACGTGCCTTGGCCATTGACAACCTTGGCAGGTGTAGAGCTGCCCACGACCAATTTATCTTGCCCTGTTAACAGAGCCACCCGTAGCTCTAATGCGATCGCAGGGCTAATGGCTGATAACGAGACAAACAGTGATAGGCACCCCATGCGGAATACCTGAGCGAGAGAAAGATGACAAAATATTGCCGAAAACATAGGCGAACAATGAGCTGAAGAATAAGCAGTTGCAACAGTAAATATCGACTGATAATCGTTTCACTATCTTGGCAATCAACACAGTGTTACATAAAAATTTGTCCTTAATCTGCATGATTTTATGACAGCCTGACGAACAGGTAAAGCCAAAATATCCTGGAATATAGAGGAAATCATCTTTATTGACGACTCCTGTAGGCAGAGAAAGTTGCAAGCGCTATTTGAAATTGACTGACAAACAATAAATGCCGACCGGCAATGGGGACTCATAAGCTTGGAATCAAGCCGTTCTAGTGTTCGTCGTTGGTACTGCTGAGCACAGTAATCAACGCCATGCCCCTCTGCCACACCGTCAAAGTGTGTATTCTTAAACAATCCATCTCCAGCCTTTATGAGGCAGAAATGTTCCGGGTTGAATGAAAATCATCCTGTACCTTTTGAGTTAAGCGGTGGGAAATTTGGCGGACAATTTGCTTGAGTACTTTATCTCCTGCTGCTTGAATAACCTTGCGGGGAAGTCGAAGAATAAATTGGGGAAACACAATCGCAACTTCTAGCTCTAGATTCCATTCAACCGAAGTTTTAGTTTCTAAAGAAGCCGTAGCGTCAGCATCAGAGGTATCGACCAGCTCAAGTGCAGCTTGAAAGTCAACCTGATAGCAGTGATCAAATTCGTTCTGCACAGGAATCGTGGTAATCCGATAGACTCCCTCTTCCTGAGGCAACAACTGTAAGCCAATTTGGGGTTCTACTTCAAATCCAAAGGACCCATAACGTCCCAAGGAGAGGATATAACCATTATCCTCAACGGGCTCCACCTGCATGGGATGGGCACATCGACAAAACCAACCCTGATGAGTATCCAAATAATCCATTACGGTGGCTCTATCCCCGTGCAGCTCCATTCGCCCAGTAAACTGATTACTAAAGCGAAGCGCTTGAGCAAACCTTTTTTCTAGTTCAGGATTAGCCACTGAGACAAATTGCACAAACCTTGAGGCCGATTCCGGTTGACTCTGACATCCCATCTCAGTACATGGAACAAGTGGCGTTTCGATACCTTGCTGGATATTGGATGCTTGCATCTACCTTCTTACGACTCCGTCTTCAAAAACCCTTATCCTTAGGATCGACCAGGTCCACATGAATTTCGACAATCATCGAAAAATTATTTTGTATGGATGTTGGGCGAGTTTCAGAGTAAGAAACTTTCAGCCTAAAAAGGGGTCTTAATCCTAGTGTGTATAGATTTAATCTAGTCACAATTAAAGAGTATGACTCCAGATTCAATCAGTGAGGTTGATCACCTTTCAGGGATTTGGTTCAGCGGCAATAAAACTGGTTTCATCGTAATTTGTATGACCTCAGATTTTGAATCGGTGTAGATATGGGTAATATCTATATAGCCTGCGTTCATTACTCACCGTTTAATTTGTTATTGAGCTAAGGGAAATTATGAATATACGCTTGATGAGTCTCAACCTCTCTACTGCAATGATAATAGGTCTTTTGGCTTGTCTAGGATCTTCACCGGTCACCGCTCAATCTTCCCAAACGTCTGATCCACTACAAGATCTAAAACTTGAAGATCCGAATGATCCGAATCAGGTGTTTACGAATCGAGGCGGTCCGGGTTCTTTGCTCAATTTGCTTAATCGTTTGCAGCAGGTGAATGGTCGCTCCAATAGCGAGTTTGCTGAAGATCAATCCGCTGACTTTGACTCTGCTGTCGATGCATTCCGCAAAAAGCAACAGCAGCAGCTAGATAGCCCGTCTACTCCAGCCACCAACCAGCCCCCTGAAACAACCCCTTAAGTCCTACTTCAGGGATGCCGAAACAAAAAAGCCTCCTAAGTTTTGGCTTGGGAATCCTTTGCCTCGCGAATTGACCTTTATTATTCTCTCTACTGAACCTTGGTTTACTTTCCCTCTATGTTTTTGCTTGGCCCTGGTGTAGTCGTTGCTACCCCTGCCTGGGCTCAAGCTGCCATTAATCAACCCATCGTCCAGGTTGCCAGCGCCAGCGTCAACCAGGGTAGTCAAATCCAGCTCAATGGCCGCACCTATTCTGTGGCTTGGACCCAATGGCAGAACCCCAATCAATCGGGACAGCTGTCTACTGGGATCAGTGATAGCGGCCTCAATCAACGATTTGGCGCTCGTTTATCTAGCACAAATGATTTTCGACAGCAGCCCGTGCAGTGGTTTACACCCAAACCGATTTCTTTAGCGACCCGCTTTAGCGAAAATGGTACCCATCGGTATCTGGATATTTCGGCATTTGCACGAACCGTGAACTGGCAAGTTCAGCCTCAGGGCAATGTGCTTAAGATTCAAGCCCCTTCCTCCCAGATCGGTCAGGTGAGGTCAGGACGACAGCAATGGGGGCATCGCTTAGTGGTTGACTTAGATAAACCAACCCCCTGGCAAATGGAGCGGTTAACCAACAGCCGAACAGGCAAGACAGATCGCGAATTTGTGTTGGCCATAGATGCCACTGCTGCTTCGAGTTTAGCTAAATCCTGGAAATTTCCGGCGAAGTCTGCCTTAAAGTCCTTAAAGATTACTCGAAAACAGGGCAGGACCTTGTTAAGTGGCGTCATTGCCGGAACGATGCGCCCTCGGGTATGGATGTTAACCAATCCGAATCGATTAGTGATCGATATCCAGGCCGGTGCGCCTGAACAACGTAGCATTCGTTGGGCACCTGGAATTCTTCGGCAAGAGCGGGTGATTGCACTCGGCAATCGACAATACCCTGTGACCTGGTTGGCCCTAAACCCAGACATGCCAGGGCTGAAGCTTCAACCCATCTGGGGAAATCGAACGGCTTTGTTGGGCATTCATCCTTTACTATCAATGGCCAAAGGAACACAGGTTGCAGCTGCCATCAATGCAGGTTTCTTTAATCGGAAAAATAAAACGCCTTTGGGAGCCATTCGTCAGAATGGCCAATGGATCTCTAGCCCCATTTTAAATCGGGGTGTAGTGGCTTGGAATGAGCAAGGCCAGCTGCAAATGGGACGTCTAAATTTGCAACAGACGCTCAGTACATCCAGCGGTCAGCGGTTGTCGATTGTCTCTCTGGATAGTGGTTATCCCCAAAAGGGCATCGCTCGTTACACACCCACTTGGGGGCCAGCCTATACACCGATCTTAAAAACCGAAAAGATCGTTACCGTGATTGGTGATCGCGTAGTCTCTGAGAAAACCAGTTCCAGTGCTAAATCCTTTGCGATTCCCAAAAATGGCTATCTGCTGGTCTTAAGATCTTTTAACGTGGGTGGGGCATTGGCCACGGGGACCCAACTCAAAATCCAAACTTCAACGTCTCCCTCTACGTTTGAAGCCTTTCCTAATATTATCGGTGCTGGCCCTCTCTTGGTCAGTAATGGGCAAGTGGTGCTCAATGCCAAAACTGAACAGTTCCGTCCTCCCTTTGATACACAAGCTGCACCTCGAAGTGGGATTGGTCAGACGGCAGATGGGACAATCCTATTAGCCGCCGTACACAATCGGGTTGGCGGGCCAGGTCCAACACTAAAGGAATGGGCTGTAATTATGCAGCGATTAGGCTCAGTGAATGCCCTAAATCTAGATGGAGGAAGTTCAACCAGTCTTTACTTGGGGGGGCAACTTCTCGATCGCCATCCTGTGACAGCGGCCCGTGTCCAAAATGGGATTGGCGTTTTTTGGCAGCCTAATGCTAGGTAATTTGCTGAACCCTATTTGATGCGTTAGATTGTTCAAAGGTGGAATTTTGTCAAGTTTTTCTACTTCTACGAAGGCTATTTCAACATTCTGTGAAGGCTCTTGGAGTAGATGGTTTCGTTACATCTATAACGTGCTCGTCTTAGGCATGCGGTTATTTGAGTAGTTAAATTTCCTCTGCTAGTGACCGAGATCACCTAAAGATGATTTTCAGATTGCTTAAATCATAGTTATCTATGGGAAGGCGACCTAGTACATTCAAATACCCTAGTTTTTAGGCTATTGCTGGTCTTAAGAGTGCGGCTAGGAGGGCTCATGTACTGGCAACTGCCTACTAATATCGACAGAAAAATCAATTGAGGTACATAAGAACTGTGGTCCAAACTCAATCAACAGACTTATTAGCAGCCCCAATGTCTATTCAAGGAGTTGCTGCAACTGAACTGCGTCCTTGGGGATCTTTTACCATTTTGGAAGAAGGCCAAGGATACAAAATTAAGCGTATTGAGGTTAAGCCTGGGCATCGCCTGAGTCTGCAAATGCATCATCATCGCAGTGAGCACTGGATTGTCATTGCTGGCATTGCCAAGGTGGTGCGAGGTGAAGAAGATTTGATGCTCAGTGCCAATGAGTCCACCTACGTTCCTCGATTTACCCAACATCGGCTTGAAAATCCTGGAATGGTGCCCTTGGTGTTAATTGAAGTTCAAAACGGCGAGTATTTGGGCGAAGATGATATTGTGCGTTTCGATGATGATTACGCGCGATAGTCCTTAGCCATTGCAATACACCGCTCAATATGATTCAACTCAGCCCTACTGCCATTGGTGAATTAAAGCGCCTTCAAAAGAAGCATTTGCCGAATGGTCAGCTCCGCATTGTTGTCGATACCAGTGGCTGTAAAGGATTGGCCTATCAGATGCAATTTACTGAAACACCACAGGCAGGCGATCAAGTGTTTGCTTGTGAGGATATTCAGGTGGTGGTTGATCGGGCCAGTATAAAATACCTTTCGGGTTTAACCCTAGACTATACCGAGGATCTAATGGGTGGCGGGTTTCGCTTTTACAACCCAAATGCAGTTGAAACCTGTAGCTGTGGCCATTCCTTTGCTATTGCCAGTTAGGGCTAGGCAGATACAGGCTAAATACTAAAAAGCCCCCGGTCACAAGATTGTGACCGGGGGCTTTTTTTAGGCTTATTCTGGGGTGGGTGAACTTGGACTCGGTTGAGGGCTTGGACTAGATGGTGAAGTTGGACTGGGAGGTGTTTCGGCAGGTGTTTCTTTGGCCGCAGCTTTTATTTGATCCTTGTATTGACCAGGGGCTAGTTTTTCCGCTGAGTTAAATAAGATATTGGCTTCTTTCGCTTTTCCTTGTTCTTTGAGAAGGATGGCTTTAGCAAAAACAGGACGAAAATCCTTGGGGTCATTGGCAATCAGTTTGTCATAAACGGCTAAGGCTTGATCAAACTGCTTTTGCCCCGTATAGACTTGCCCTAAAAGCAGTTTAACGGCACTGTCATTGATGCTATTGGGTTTAACTTGATTCGCCTGAGGGGCATTTTTGAGAGTGGTCTCCAATAACTCAACTGCCGCAGCTGGGCGCTGTTGTTCAACCAGTAGATTGACAAATCCTTGGAGTGCATTCATATCGCCAGGTTGAGTCGCCAAGATGCTGCGATAGGTTTGGGCCGCGCTTTCTCTTTTGCCTGCTTTTTGGAGGGTTTGGGCCAGGAGAACTTTGTATTGGGTTTGTTCTGGATTTAACTCAACCAGCTTTTCTAGGGGATCAATCAGGTCCTGCTCTTTTTTTAGACCAATTTTAAGCATTTGGCTTCGGGCTTCCGCTAGGCCCAGCAAGGCGTCTGAGTTATTGGGCTCTTTCTCTAAAATTTGTAAGTAGCCGTTTTCGAGGTCCTGTAGGTCCTTTTTTTCAGTGTCTGATACGGCAGGTGGTGTTGGAGTTGTGCCTGCCGTCGGAACCGTAGGAGAGGGGGAAGGACGGGAGCTAAGGATGCTGTCGAAAATCGATCCGAAGGAAAACCCAAATAGGGCGACCACGGCAACAACGACGAAAACCCAAATGAACCAGCGATTAGACTTTTTTTGCACGGGTAGTGGTTGAACTCTCTAGCTATGATCAGGGATAGTTCCCGTAATGCAGCTTATCTCAAAGTACGAAGTTTCGGAGCAGAATGACGGACTCTATTGAGTTCTTCTTGTCAATCAGCGTTTAAAAAATGAATTTGCATATGGGTGGCATCAGTGGCTGGGCATAGAGATGGTGGATGATTGGCGCTTAATTTTGGTGACGGGACCTGCCCGCTCGGGTAAGAGTGAATGGGCTGAAAATCTGGCAAGTCAGTCTAACTTATCGGTGATTTATGTGGCGACGGCGATTGACTATCCTGAAGATGCGGCATGGCAGGCACGGATCCAAGCCCATCAGCAGCGCCGTCCCCCTGATTGGCAAACGTTGCATGCTCCCATTGATTTGGCTGGGACGATTCAACGGCAGCCTGGCTCAGTTTGCTTATTAATTGATTCGTTGGGGACTTGGCTGACTAATGTTTTAGAACAGGATGCTGTCCTATGGTCAGAGACTTTACAGAAACTGTTGGCAGCCTTAACACAGGCGGAATGCCAAATTATTGTGGTCGGCGAAGAGACAGGCTGGGGGGTGGTACCAGCGTATCCTGTGGGGCGACTTTTTCGCGATCGCATGGGCGAATTGCTGCGTCAGATTGGGGCGATCTCGGATCAAGTGTATTTAGTCTCCGCAGGATATGCCCTAAATATTAAAGCTTTAGGGATTTATGTTTCCCCTATGTCACCCTCTTATAGCCCTGAAGCTGAATGATAGCAGAAGGTTTCGGTACTCTAGTCTATCCTAGCCACTGCTGCAGCTAACCTAAAATTTAAGTTAGAGTCGCGCTATCAGTGTGATACCCACAGGGTGTTTAAGCAATATGGCTTCCCCACAGCAAGTAAAAGATTATCTAGCGTCTTGGTTACAGCTCGGCAAACCGATCCGGGTGGGTCTCCAGCAGGAGCCTTACTCAGTGCAGCGAGTGGTTCAAGGCGATCGCTATAGTCCTGAATTCGAATCCCTCTGGCAATATATTCAAGGCTCTGAGTCAGGAGATTGTTGTTTGGAGGGTGTCGCTCCGACAGTCGCAGAGCTACTGACAGACCAATGGGAAATCACAGACTGTGCGCGCTGCCAAATGCCGATAAGTTTGCCCGTCGCAGGCATCGCATTGCCTGAATGTCCTTGTCATGATTTGTCCAATTGGCCTAACTATGAGCTACCACAACCCCGGAAGCCGGTTGATAGCACCCAGCATTTGCGAGCGATTTATCAGCGATTAACCCATACTTCTTCAAATTAAAGACTGGTATAACGCCTTGGGTGACGTGGGTCCTCAATAAGGATTATCTTCCGTAAACTCAGATTCCTCAAATTTTGGGTAGCGCTTCCGGCGGGACAGTTGTTTGGACCAAAGCGGGGCTGTGATCGCACCCCCCAATACGCCCACTCCCGTGGCAAAGCCCAATACAATGCCCACGGGAATAGGCACCGAGCGCCAGGCTAAGAAGTGGACAGACACCGCCGTGGCATTCTGAACGGACAGAATCGCCGCAATTGCGATACCTAGACTAAACAGTAGGGACAACAGCAAATGCATAGTAGTCAGGACAGAAGGGGGTAATGTGTGCAAGGGGTTTGACAACCCGGTCAGATTAAGAGATTGCGATTTATGGACAGAGTTGAGAAAAATGGGGTTTCCATAGTACAAGTGCATTGTAGCCTGACGCCTTTGTGCGAGGGTTGGGCAACATTGGATTGCCCCCTTCCTGTACCCCATTGATTTCGCCCGATCTGAAGGAACCTCACTCATGTCCAAGCAACTCAATCTTCTCTCATCCGGTAAAGTCATTGCCACTGCGTTGCATACCGAGATGGAGCAGTCCTACTTGGAATATGCCATGAGCGTGATCGTCGGGCGAGCGTTACCCGATGTCCGAGATGGCTTGAAGCCCGTGCATCGACGAATTCTCTATGCCATGCATGAGTTAGGGCTGACACCAGACCGCCCCTACCGTAAATGCGCCAGGGTTGTGGGGGATGTACTGGGTAAATATCATCCTCACGGCGATCAGGCGGTTTATGATGCCTTAGTCAGGCTGGTTCAAGACTTTTCGAGTCGATATCCATTGCTGGCGGGACATGGCAACTTTGGCTCTGTGGATAACGATCCCCCTGCGGCCATGCGATACACGGAAACCCGCTTGTCTCCCATTGGCAACCAGTCCCTCTTGGCGGAAATTGGCGAATCCACCGTTGACTTTGCGGCTAATTTTGATAACTCCCAGCAAGAGCCCACGGTCTTACCAGCTCAACTGCCTACTCTCCTGCTCAACGGCTGTTCGGGGATTGCAGTGGGCATGGCCACCAATATCCCCCCTCACAATCTGGGGGAGATTGTCGATGCTTTGGTGGCGCTGATTGATTCTCCAGACCTGTCCTTAGAGAAACTGATGGCCTTGGTGCCAGGGCCAGATTTTCCAACTGGAGGGGAGATTGTTGGTAATCAAGGGATTATTGATGCCTACACCAATGGTCGGGGTAGCATTACCGTCCGGGCCGTCACCTCGATTGAAGAAATCCAACCAGGACGAGGGCGACATCGCCGTCCCGTAATTATTGTGACGGAATTGCCCTATCAGGTGAATAAGGCGGGTTGTATTGAGAAAATCGCTACGTTAATTAACCAAGGCCGGATTGAGGGGATTGCCGATCTGCGCGATGAAAGCGATCGTGAAGGGATGCGGATTGTGATTGAGCTGAAGCGAGAGGCTCAACCCCCCATCGTACTGGAGCAACTCTATCGGCTCACCCCGCTGCAATCCAACTTTGGGGTGATTATGCTGGCCTTGGTCAATGGGGTACCTTTGCAACTGTCCTTGAAGGAGGTGTTGCAAGAATTCCTCGATTTTCGAGAACAGACCTTAACCCGTCGGTATCAAAATCAGCTAGAGCAAGCTCAAAGTCGTCAACATCTAGTAGAGGGCTTGATCAAGTCCCTCGACCATTTGGATGACCTCATCGACATCCTCCGTCATGCCCCAGATGGAACAACGGCTAAAGTCCAACTTCAATCTCAGTTTCAATTGAGTGAGCGCCAGAGCGATGCCATCTTAGCGATGCCCATGCGGCGACTAACGGGATTAGAGCAGCAAAATCTTCGTCAAGAATTTGAGGATCTGGCTCAGGAAATCGGGGATTTAGAGCGACTATTGGAAAATCGCCATGAACTCTTGAAAGCGCTGAAAAAAGATCTGCGGGCGCTGAAAAAGCAATATAGCGATCAGCGACGGACCGTTATCCATGCAGCTGAAGCGAAGACGGAGATATTGGCGGCACCCGTGAGTGATGAGCCCGTCATTGTAGAACTAAATCAGCGGGGCTATGCTCGCTGCTTGCGGTCTTCTAAGCGTAAAAAAGGGGCTGATTTACCTGCAGAGCTAACTGAAATCTCGGTCGATTTGACAATTTTCCGTCAAACAGCAGAACTATCCACAGACTTGCTGCTGTTTACGGGGGGAGGAAAAGCTTATGGGGTAGGTTTGCAATCTATTCCGTTTACGTCGAGCAAAGGCAAGGGCAAACCGTTAGTGACGCTGTTACCAGATTCAGGACGGGGTGATCAGGTTGTCGCTCGGTTCCTCAGTACTGAGATTACCGAAACCAGCCAGCTAATTCTTCTGTCTCAACAAGGCAAAATTAAGCGCTTACCCATGAGTGAGTTTGCAGAGATGACCAGTCGGGGCCTGGGGGCCGCCAAGATTAAATCAGGCGATCAGCTGGGCTGGGTGGTTAAAGCTGAACAGGAGACGAATGTTGCGATCGCAACGTCTTCAGGACGCCTATTAAATATTCCCATCACCGAAATTCCTGAAATGGGCCGCACCGCTCAGGGCAATCAAGTGTTTCGCTTAAGAAAGCAGGAATCCATTGTCGGATTGGCAGCAGTTCGAGACGATGAGGACTTGCTGCTGATATCCAGTAAAGGTTATTGCAAACGGCTCCCTATTGATTTATTGCGATTAGGAAAGGTGGGAGATTTAGGCACCCAAGCAATGCAGTTTATGATCAAGTCGGATGGGCTGATCGCGTTGTTACCTGCAAGCACCAACCAGGATGTGATTGTCCTCAGTAACCAAGATCGCGCTGCTCGGATGAATATTGAAACATTGCCGATGTGGGGGCAGGATGGCCCTGGCACCCAATTACTAAAAACTAAACGGGGAGAACTTTTAGAATGTGCAATCGCTATTCCTAATCCTGATGTAGCATCAGAGGAGACTTAAGATTTTAATCAAATATGGCTGCTTGGTCCCTTTTGGCTAGAGGGAAGTGTGGTTTTCAGCAGCTCCACCGAATGTTGCCTGGGATAGGGGGAAAGGGTGCTGTTGTTCTGAAAGCGTTGCCCTAGATTGAGAATCGGAAACGGTTCTGATAAAAAAGCTTAGATAGGCAGGAGGCCAGGAATAAGATGGGTGATCACCATCATGGGGGCAGTCATCGATTCAGCTGATAATGTTGCTTCTCCAGTCAGATAACCCATACAGCCGTCCATTAATAAGTAAACTGCTACTAAGCCAACGGCAGACACAGCAACCAGTACCCCAGCAAAAATGAGAGAGGCTTCACGAGATTGGTGAGCCATCTTAACCAATTGCAGGGACCAGATCACAAGTCCTATAGCACCGACAAGCAGAATAATCATAACTTTACTTATTTTAATAAAATTAAAGACTAATCCACCACAAATTAATGATATTTTAGGTTGATTTAAGGATTAAACTTGACGGACGGGAACTTGGTTCTCTTGTAAATGCGCCTTAATTTCAGCAATGGATAATTGGCCATAATGCAGCAACGAGGCCAGCAATGCTGCTTCTGCTTTACCCTCTGTCAGGGCTTCACGGATATGATCACAGGTGCCTGCGCCCCCCGACGCAATCACTGGAATTTCGACTTGTTCAGCAATAGTGCGGGTTAACTCCAAGTCGTATCCTGCCTGGGTGCCATCTCCATCCATACTCGTGACCAGAAGTTCCCCAGCTCCTCGGTCTGCCATTTCCTTCGCCCAAGCAATGGCATCTATTCCGGTATTGTCTCGGCCCCCGCGAATAAAGACATCCCAGCCGGGCTCTCCAGGCTTGCGGCGACGGGCATCAATGGCAACGACAATACATTGTCGACCAAAGCGTTCGCTGGCCTGATCCACAAAGTCAGGGTTCTTGACGGCGGAGGAATTGATACTGACCTTATCGGCCCCTGCCCGTAACAATTTTTTAATCGTTTCTAAGGATTGGATCCCTCCTCCCACCGTTAGGGGGATAAAAACGGCCTCCGCAGTGCGATACACCACATCAAAGATAATGTTGCGATCTTCATGGGTGGCGGTAATATCCAAAAACACCAATTCATCGGCCCCTGCCTCGTTATAAATCTGGGCCAGCTCAACGGGATCTCCTGCATCTTTGAGGTTGACGAAATTCACCCCTTTGACCACTCGCCCTGCTTTCACATCTAAACAGGGCAAAATTCGTTTAGCTAACATGGTGCATATCCCTACTGACTTAGAAGTCTGCGACTCGGATCTATTGTCCTGCAACTCGTTTTCCAGATCTACAAGAAATAGAAGCGGCCACTTTCAGAGGATACAATGATGGCTTCTCTTAGGGGCAACTAGCCACATTCGCAAAGTTTGCAGGAGGAGCACCAGGGGGAACTAAGTTGTTATTAAACCTTAAGGTTGCATTGTTATTGTCAGCACTAACAGTGTCTAAATTCACCAATTGAAAAACACTACGACGACTGGACCTTAAATCGATGTCTGTACCTCCTGCCATTGCAAAGTCGGGGTTATCACTGCGGTTGCCAGAAATGACAGCACAAATAGGATTACCATCAATGTTACGAACACGTACACTATCCCGACCTGCTTGAGGAATGGAGTTATTAAGAATGTTGGCTGTAGAAATAGTGCTGTTTTGATTTGTTCTAACTAAAATGCCATCGGCATTGTCGCCAGACGTTGTGACTGTATTCCCCGTTATGTTGGCTGTCGTGATGGTGCTGCCTTGATTTGCTCTAACTAAAATGCCATCAGCATTGATGCCAGACGTTGTGATTGTATTCCCCGTTATGTTGGCTGTCGTTATGGTGCCACTATAGTAGGGCTGTATAACAATGCCATCAGCATTGCGTTCAGCAGTCGTGACTGTATTACCCGTGATGTTGGCTGTCGTGATGGTGCCGTTATAGTAGGGCTGTATAACAATGCCATCAGCATTGCGTTCAGCAGTTGTGACTGTATTCCCCGTGATGTTGGCTGTCGTGACTGTGCCGTTAAAGATGGGCTCGATAACAATACCATTAGCATTGCGTTCGGAGGTTGTGATTGTATTCCCCGTGATGTTGGCTGTCGTAATTGAGCTATTTAAGACAGGCTGTATAAAAATGCCATCAGCATTGCGTTCAGCGGTCGTGACTGTATTCCCTGTGATGTTGGCTGTTGTGATGGTGCTGTTAAAGATGGGCTCAATAGCAATGCCATCAGCACTGCGTCCAGAGGTTATGACTTGGTTATCGGCAACTGTGGCAGCGGCAATCGTACTTTCTATCTCCACAAAAACATCGATGCCACGGGTAAAGTCCTCATCCGTTGTCAACCTGTTTCTCGAAAGTGTAGCGGTGTTGACCTGGCTATTATCGCTGACAGTGAGATTAATGCCACTTAAGAAAGCTTCTACTTCAGCCTCGCTCGCAACATCGCTGACTGTATTGTCCGAGATAGTTACTGAGCCAACTTGGCTATTGTCTTCAACATCAACATCAATTCCATCCTCACCCACCTCACTAACTGTATTGCCCGAGATGGTTACTGAGTCAGCTTGGCTATTGTCTTCAACATCGACATTAATTCCATCCTCATCTACCTCACTGACTGTATTGTTCGAGATGGTCACTGAGTTGGCCTGGCCATTGTCAAAAATATCGAGAACAATTCCATCCTCATCCACCTCACTGACTGTATTGCCCGAGATGGTCACCGAATTGAGTTGACTGTTGTCGTAAACATCAATATCAATCCCATCATCTCCCACGTTGCTGACTGTGTTTCCTGAAATCAGCACACTGTTTAAGCTGGTATTCTCCAGTCCCAGGTCAATGCCATCATCCGCTGTCTGGGTCACCACATTATTCGTCACTTCCAGATTCCCGGTAACATCCTGCAAGCGAATACCATTATCTGCATTGGTAATCTGGTTCTGATCAATGACCACATTTTCAACCCCCTCAGCCTCCACGCCATTGGCCCCATTGGGATTAATCGCAAACCCCGACAGCAAGGTATTGTTCCTCATGGTTACCGTCCCCGTCACCGTCGGCAACTGACCATTCCCCGAAGCAGGCAGTTGGACAGTGCTTAAATCCAGCGTACTGGGGGTAGATAATTGTGAGTTAATCGGCGAGATTGCAATCCGTTGAGTTGGTCCTTGAGAACGCATTTGGACATTATCAGGAACCGTAAAGGCAGGAATACCTGGATTGGTGCCTTGAGCCACATAGACAATATCATTGCCATCCCCTCGGGTCGCCGCCAAGGCTTCTGCTACTGTGGCAAAAGGTGATTCAAAAGAACCATCGCTATTGCCCAATCCTAAATTGACATGGTTAAAGAACCAGGGTTGTCCTGTGGCTGGATTGATCGCAGCCACGGTGCGGTTCTCTGTGTCTAGAATTTCGGTGGTGGTAGGAGTATCGACAATTACATTGTTGTTGCGATTAACCGAGGAGCCCATTCGGGCTAGAACGGTCTTTTCTGAGGGAATCGGTCCTTTGGGGCGATTCCCTGGAAAGGTAAAGGTTAGATTCCCTGAGGCTTGGGTACCAAAGAAATCATCATGCTGTAGTCCCACCCCCGCACTGATATTGCGAGTGGGCTGCATCTGCAAGCGTGACCGAATCCCAAAAGTATTGC